>NZ_JBQKUL010000014.1:0-76870 GCF_054968565.1 Pseudoalteromonas sp. G5_S1_54_S4
GCATTAAACTGAAAGCTGACGGCTTATAGCTGACAGCTTCAAATCAGCTCATCAAACAAATTAAATAGCGTGTCCATTTCTTCTAGAGTGTTGTAGTGCATGCAACCAATGCGTACTACGCCGCCCTTATCAAGCACACCCAGTTGTTTGCATAAACCTTGGGCGTAAAAATTACCATCCCATACACATACATGTTGTTTACCCAAAAATTCAGACACTTGGCGAGGCTCTAACCCTTCAAAGGTCAGTGCGAACGTAGGGGTACGCTCACTTAAGCGTGCTAAGTCATCAATACCAAACAATTTAATACGCGGGTAATTAACCAGGCGAGTTAAAAAGTATTCACTAAGCGCCATCTCGTGTTGTTTCGTTTTTTCAAACGCAACACGTAGTTTTTCTCGGCGTGAGTGACTGTCATTAAGCTCGCTAATTGCCGCAATGTAATCAACCGCCGCAATAAAGCCCGCTAGTGCTTCAAAACTTTGTGTGCCGGTTTCCCAGCGACCTGGTGCAACATCTTTTGCTGGCTCTACTTTATAAGGTGTAAACCCTTCTAAGTGCTCAGTTTTACCATAAACCATGCCTAAGTGCGGGCCAAAAAACTTATATGCAGAACAAGCTAAAAAGTCGCAATCTAACGCTTGTACATCAATCAGTTCATGTGGCGCATAATGCACCGCATCAACATACACCAACGCACCCACATTATGAGCAAGCTCTATAATACGTTTAATGTCGTTAATAGATCCCGTGGTGTTTGAGGCATACGTAACGGCAACTAATTTAGTATTACTGTTTAATAGGCTTTCAAAATGCGCCATATCTAAACTGCAGTCGGCTTCATTAACCAGTGCAGTATTAACCACAACGCCCTTATCTTCAGCGGCTTGCTGCCAAGACGATACATTTGAAAAATGATCAGCATTGGTCACTATAATTTCATCACCTGCTTGCCAATTGCGTGAAATTGCTCGGCTAAAGCTAAATGTTAGGCTAGTCATATTAGGGCCAAACACAATATTTTGTGCACTGGACGCATTTAACAAATCAGCCGCCGCTTGACGCGCATTCGCCATCAGCTCAACCGTTTTGTCACTTGAGAAAAACGCACCGCCCAAGTTTGAATTGTAATGCCCTAAATAAGCGGTCATGGCACTGAGTACCTGCTGGGGTACTTGTGAGCCACCAGGCCCATCTAAAAATACCGGTGACTTGCCATCAACCGTTTGCATTAAAGCAGGAAATTGCGCGCGCAATTGCATTAAATTCATTTTATTTCTCTTAAGCAGTTAGTACAAAACAATCCAGATAACCTGGTTTATTAGCATCAATTTTGTTCATTGGCGTGGCGTTATGCCATACCTGGCGGTCATTAATTAGTGCAAACATGCCGTCTTTTATTTCCATTTTAAAACACGGTTCAGCTTGTTGGTTTTCATAAACCAATAGCTCACCACCTTCTAAATTTTCATGAGAAACACCACATACACACACATGGTCAAACCCATCTTGATGCACACCTTCTGGAGCTGCTGGCGTATCGCTATCAATGGCAAGCATTCTAAATTGGTGAATTTCAATATCACGCTCTGCATCAATGCCGGTGATTGCTGCAAATTCACTAACAATGCTTTTCATACCCTCAGACTCAAGCAAGCTCTGCTCTAAGTTTTCGTAAGTACGCTCAACATTACCTTGAAAGGTATTAATTGAATCGTCTTGCACAAACGCTTTGGTCGCTTGAAGATTAAGCTCACCATTTTGTAATTTAACCACTGAATAACGGCGTTTACGAAACGCACCATCTGCATAAGGATTTGCAGGTAAGTTATCAAAAGAAGGCTTAACCAAATCAATATTGGCTTGGTTAATAAAACGAAGTTGCAGTAAATTCTGGTTGTTTAATGCGGTCATAAAATCCTGCTTATAATAATGATAATATTGTCGAGGATTTTAATGCATGTAGAGAGGATTTTTTGCTTTATTAACCATATCAATGACGACATTTAACGAAAGTTAATACAATCATGCAACGAATTAAGCATTAACTATCTAATATTTTATTTGGACAATAAAAAACCCGCCAAAGCGGGTTTTTTTTAAACACACTCTATAAATTATACAGCTTGCTGAATAATTACGTTGTCTGCCTTTTTAGTGTACTGAGGCATACGGTGAAAGTTCAAGTAACGGTAGGTATCTGCTGCCGTTGCATTGATCTTCGCTGCGTATTCTTGGTACTCAGTAGGTGTAGGTAATTTGCCTAAAATTGCTGCTACTGCTGCCAGCTCTGCTGATGCTAAGAATACGTTTGCCCCTGTACCTAAACGGTTAGGGAAGTTACGTGTAGAAGTAGACACAACCGTTGCTTTGTCCGCAACACGTGCTTGGTTACCCATACACAGTGAACACCCTGGCGTTTCAATACGTGCACCAACACGACCAAAAATACCGTAGTAACCTTCGTCTGTAAGTTGGTCTTTATCCATTTTCGTTGGTGGAGCAACCCAAAGCTGTGTTGGGATACGCCCTTTAAAGCCATCGAGTAATTTACCTGCAGCACGGAAGTGACCAATATTAGTCATACAAGAACCGATAAATACTTCATCTATTTTTTCGCCTGTCACATCAGAAAGTAGGCGTGCATCATCAGGATCATTTGGCGCACACAGTACTGGCTCTTTAATCTCAGCAAGGTCGATTTCAAGTACGTGTTTGTACTCTGCGTCTTTATCCGCTTCCATTAGTTCTGGGTTTGCTAACCAGTCTTGCATTGCAGTAACACGACGTTCAATCGTACGTACATCGCCGTAACCTTCAGAAATCATCCACTTAAGCATAACAATATTAGACTCAAGGTATTCGCTGATAGACTCTTTAGAAAGCTTAACAGTACAGCCAGCAGCTGAACGCTCTGCAGATGCATCGGATAGCTCAAACGCTTGCTCAACCGTTAAGTGCTCAACCCCTTCAATTTCTAGTATGCGACCAGAGAATTCGTTGATTTTACCTTTCTTCTCAACCGTTAATAGGCCTTCTTTAATACCGAAGTAAGGGATAGCATGTACAAGGTCACGTAAAGTGATACCCGGTTGCATTTCACCTTTAAAACGAACCAAAATTGATTCAGGCATATCTAGTGGCATTACACCCGTTGCAGCTGCGAACGCTACCGCCCCCGAACCTGCTGGGAATGAAATACCTAATGGGAAACGTGTATGTGAATCACCACCCGTACCTACGGTATCTGGTAATAACATACGGTTTAACCATGAGTGAATTACACCGTCACCAGGGCGAAGCGATACACCGCCACGATTCATAATAAAATCAGGAAGCGTATGGTGCGTGTTTACATCGATTGGCTTAGGGTAAGCGGATGTATGACAAAAAGACTGCATTGTTAAATCTGCAGAGAAACCTAAGCAGGCTAAGTCTTTAAGCTCATCACGCGTCATAGGACCTGTTGTATCTTGCGAGCCAACCGTGGTCATTTTAGGTTCACAGTATTGGCCTGGGCGAATACCGGCAACGTTACATGCTTTACCAACCATTTTTTGCGCAAGCGTAAAGCCTTTGTCTGATACTTCAGTCACTGCTGGTACTTTAAATACGTCAGTTGCGCCTAAACCTAATGATGTACGTGCTTTGTCTGTAAGACCACGACCAATGATCAATGGAATACGACCACCAGCACGAACTTCGTCTAAAATTACCTCTGATTTAAGTTCAAATGTAGAGATCACATCATCAGTACCATGACGTTTCACAACACCTTCATAAGGGTAGATGTCGATTTGGTCACCCATGTTGAATTCATCAACATTTAATTCGATTGGTAACGCACCCGAGTCTTCCATTGTATTGAAAAAAATAGGCGCAATCTTGTTACCTAAACATACACCACCCACGCGCTTGTTTGGTACGAATGGGATATCATCCCCCATAAACCAAAGCACAGAGTTTGTTGCAGACTTACGCGAAGAGCCTGTACCAACAACGTCACCTACGTAAGCAAGTGGTAAGCCTTTAGTTTTTAATTCTTCAAGCTGAGTGATTGGACCTACTTCACCGTCTTTGTCAGGGTTAATACCATCACGCTCATTTTTAAGCATGGCTAATGCATGAAGCGGAATATCAGGACGTGACCATGCATCTGGTGCTGGTGATAAATCATCGGTGTTTGTCTCGCCAGTGACTTTAAATACCGTAACAGAGATTTTTTCAGCAACGGCTGGCTTATTGATAAACCATTCTGCCGCAGCCCAAGACTCTATAATTTGCTTGGCGTATGCATTACCTGCTTTTGCTTTTTCTTCTACATCGTAGAACGCATCAAACATTAATAATGTGTTCGAAAGGCCTTTTACTACAATTGGCGCTAACGCTTCATCATCAAGTAGTTCAACCATTGGCGCAATATTGTAGCCACCGAGCATAGTACCTAGTAACTCAGCTGCTTTTTCTTTAGAAATCAACGGAGAAACAGCTTCACCTTTAGCAACAGCCGCTAAAAATCCTGCTTTAATGTAGGCTGCATCATCAACACCTGGTGGTACGCGGTTGATCAGTAGTTCTAGGATGAACTCTTCTTCACCTGCCGGTGGCGTTTTAATTAGCTCAATAAGATCAGCCGTCTGCTGAGCATCTAATGGCGCTGGTACGATACCTAACGCGGCACGTTCTTCTACGTGTTTACGATATTCTTGTAGCACAGTATTGCCCTCTTGGTGACGTTAAAGTATTCGGTGGTGTTTACTAAACACACCATAACCCAATACTTATAGTATTCTATCTGCCGATTATAAAGCTTTTGTGCATAGATTAAAATCCATCCAGTTAGGCAACTAGTTATACCGATTATTAATAATATGAATAGTGAACAAAGTAAAACCAACTCCCATGAATACCTATTAAGCAGCCATAAAAAAACCCAGCCTAAGCTGGGTTTTTACTCAATAATGAGACTATTAACGTAATACTTTTACACGTTTAATAGATTTTACGTGTGCTTCAACGCGGCGGTTTTCAGCATGCGCTTTTGCCGTATTCGCTTCATTTTTAAGGCGTTCTTCACCTAAACCTGCCGTTGTAATGCGATCTTCTGCAATACCATCAGCAATTAGCTTTTTAGCTACTGCATCAGCACGTTTTTTAGATAACCATTTATTGTAAGACGCTTTACCTACTGCAGACGTATGACCTTCAAGAAGCACTGTTGTATCTGGGTACTCTTTTAAGAAAGTCGCTACTTCATCAATATCATTTAAGTACTGCTGTGAAACTGACGAGTCATTGTTAGGGAATGTTACTAACAAGCTTACTGTTACTTCAGTATCTTCATAAAGTGTACAACCATCGCTACCAACAGCATCTGTCATAGGTGTATTGGCACATTTATCATCTACATCAGGAATGCTGTCTTTATCTGTATCAGCAAGTGCTACCGGCACAGGAACAATTTCTGGCTCTGGCTGTGGTGCAGGCTCAACCGGTGCTACTGGCGCCGATTTTTGACCAAAGAAGTAGTTTATACCTAATTTAGCGCCAACATCTGTGTAGCCTTTGTCTAAACCTTGGTAAACACTGGTTTCAGCATTAACAAAAAAGTTGTCTGTAACAAAGTGTCGGTAACCTACACCTGCGTTTACAAACGTGTTGTCATCAACAACATCAATATCTTTCAGACCAAATAAACCGTAGAAAGGACCGCCACCAAAGTGGTAAAGTGCATCGATACCGTAACGTTCGCCGTCAATATCGTTGCGGTTGTTCAATACTTTGTCGTGAGCATTAAAGTCTAGGTCTGCGTACTCTAAACGCGCACTCCAGTAATCATTAAAGCGGTAGCCTAATTCAGCACCCCAGCCTGTTGACTCATTAACGTCAAGGCCAGCTTGCTCACG
The DNA here is from genome assembly GCF_054968565.1 of Pseudoalteromonas sp. G5_S1_54_S4. Classification (NCBI taxonomy): domain Bacteria; kingdom Pseudomonadati; phylum Pseudomonadota; class Gammaproteobacteria; order Alteromonadales; family Pseudoalteromonadaceae; genus Pseudoalteromonas; species Pseudoalteromonas sp. G5_S1_54_S4. The sequence goes on from NZ_JBQKUL010000014.1 coordinate 5,907, forward strand.
CATGTTTTTCCACGAAGCATCGTAATAATCGCCGAATGCACCGATGTAAAAGCCTTCTTGCTCGGCTGCGAAAGTAGATGCGCTAGTTGCAGCTAACGCAATAGCCATTGTAAGTGATTTTAATTTCATTGTTTTCTTCCCATTTTAACAACTAAAAATGTAGCTAAGCATTGCTAGCTCTTCTAACTTACCTATACAGTAACTGAGTCTTTGTTAATCAATACTTAACGCAAATATATTTTTTCAATATCTAGGATAATAAAACTAGCTCATAAAAAATGTCGATGAACACAGGCTAGCTCAAAAAGCAAACAATCGCTTTAAACCCCACACGATCACTGGCTTTTATGGAGTTATGGTATCACCCGTTCATAGTTTGCTCTATGAATGAACGTCGCTGGGGTAAAAAATGACCTTTTATGTTCATTTTAAAATGCAATAAACCATACTTAAGTACCGCAAAAAGTACGATAATTCTTATCATCTTCGGGCGGCGTTTGAAACTCAGTGGCCTGCGCATGGCTTGTGTAAGGGCTCGCCATCACTTGGCTAAAACGACTGAGTAGCTCACTATCCCCATGCGTAGTGTACTGAGTAATAATATCTTCAATAATATGGTTACGTGGGATCACGCTCGGATTGGCTTGTCGCATCACTTGATAGCTGTGCTCATTAGTTCGTGTTTGCCATTGCTGTGCCCAAGAGGTAAGTGCTGATGGTATTTCAGCTTGCCCATTTAACGACTCAGTGAGTGCATTAAAAGTATTGGTATAATCAAGCTGGTGTTCTTTTAATAGCCCTAGTAACTCCCCCACCAGCTCATTATCTTTATCATCCGTGACTGTTAGCCCTAACTTTTGTGCCCACATAGCGCTAAATTGCTGATTAAATTGCGTTGAAAAGTCTGCAATGATAGGTGTCAGCATTGCTACGGCTTGCTCATCGTCGTCACTTATTAGTGCCATTAGACTCTCTGCTAAGCGAGCACAGTTCCAACTCGCCATGTTTGGCTGATTACCAAATGCGTAACGCCCTTGCTTATCAATAGAGCTAAACACGGTATCAAAATCAAACTGGTTCATCATGGCACATGGACCGTAATCTATGGTTTCACCACTAATTAAGGTGTTGTCGGTATTCATTACCCCATGAATAAACCCCACCCTCATCCAACTTACGACTAAGTTAACTTGATTGGCGATCACTGCAGCTAAAAAATCCAAGTATCGCTGGGCGCCAGTGCTGTTAATTTCAGGGTAATGTCTTTGAATGGCTAAATCGGCTAAGTTTTTTAGACTGGTCAAATCGCCTTGGGTAGCTAAATATTGAAACGAGCCAACTCGAATATGACTACTCGCGAGTCGCGTTACAATAGCGCCAGGTTGAGGTGGGTTGCGATAAACGGTTTCACCACTACCAACCACGGCTAAACAACGCGTTGTTGGAATGCCAAGCGCGTGCATAGCTTCGCTCATTACGTACTCACGAATAGCTGGACCTAATGCACAGCGGCCATCGCCTCCGCGCGAAAATGGCGTAGCACCAGCGCCTTTTAATTGCAGATCCCAAAGCTGATTTTTATCATCGCTAATCGCACCGAGCAAATGCGCCCTACCATCCCCTAGTCGCGGTGAAAAGTGACCAAACTGATGACCAGAATATCCCAGTGCCACCGCAGAAATCGCTTGGGGTTCATTACCGCTAAATATATTTGCTCGTGAATCGGCACTCACCTGTATATTAAATTGCTTAGCTAGGGGCTCATTCCATAACAATAACTGTGGCGCTATCACCTTGGCTGGATGATCGCTAATAGCAAAGCCGTCACCAATATTGGTATACCTTGGCACTAATTTCATGATTAATCCTATTGTTGTTGGCTTATTCCTACTCGGTTGTCGCCGACACCATAAGCGACAATTAAGCTTAGCTCTTGCATACTTAAACCGCTTTGCTGCTGCAGTTCATTAAAAAAAGCTTGCGCGGCATTTAATGATTTTTTGGTTTGTAAGCCGCCATCGATAATTTTATGTGCACGCAAATAGCTTTCTACGTCTCTTGAAAGTAAAAAAGTATCTTTTCCTAAGGCGCGCAGCGCATAAGGGCCGGTATTACCACCCAGCCTTGCACCATGCTTTTTTAAATACGCCCACAAACCAATAATATCTTCACTTGGCCAGTTAGCAATAAACTGACTAAAACTGCCGTGTTGCTCTGCAACTTCGTGGATCATATACGCATTTTCAGTAATGGTTTTTACTTTTTTATAATTGCGCACAATCCGTTCGTCACTGGCTTTTTGTTCTAATATGTCTGGTGGCATCATCAATAGCTTTTCAACACTAAAGTCCCAGAAAACCTCTCTAAATCCGGCCCACTTACTGTTGATCACCGACCAATAAAAACCACTTTGAAAAACTTTCCGAGTAAATTCTTCTAGCCAATCATCATCACTTAATGTGACGAGTTGCTTTGTTGATAAAGGTTTTGCGAGTAACAACTTAAGCATTTTTTCAGAGCCCTTTCGCTCCACTGCACGCTTATAAATATCGCTAAATTTTTCCATCTACTTAATACCTTACTTCGACCATGAAACTAGTTTACGAGAAAAGCAGCCAATACGTAACCGTTGCTATTATCGATGAACTATTCTGTATTTAGTCACTTGACACCTAGACGGCTAAAGTGGTTTAATCGTCACACTTACCCTATTACATTGTATTTGCTGATTGATTTTTCAATAGTAAGTGCAAAGGGCTGGAAGAGGTGCGTTATTCAGGTAGCGTATGTTAGGAGCGCAAACTCCATTGAGCATACGTGAGGGGAATTAACGCCGAGAGGTAACACTTTTTTGTGAAAGATTACTTCGGGCGACTAGGTTGAATCCTAGCGACTGTCACCAATAACATATTTGGTGGAGAGCTTCTGGTCTTAGTATAATAAGGCCGTGCGCCCTGTTATATAAGCCCATTCGCTCTTCGAATTATAAATACATTCAAAGAGTCAGGCACCCTAAATACCCGCCAATAACTCGACGAATGCCCTATAAGTTCGTGAGAGATGATCAACAACTTCAATATTAACAATTTCCATTTATGGACTGCGCTGATCACCCCATTTGATCAAAATGGCCTAGTTGATTACGCAACCTTAGACACCTTGGTGGCCGAACAAGAAGCCGCTAACAACGGCATTTTATTACTTGGTAGCACTGGCGAAGGGTTAGCCCTGACCCTAAAAGAGCAGCAAGCCATCGTAGAGCATATTTGCCAATTACAGCCGAGCGTCCCGCTTATGGTCGCAGTCGGTGGTAGTAACTTAAAGCAGCAGCTTGAATGGGTTAACTACTGCAACCAACTGCCTATTCATGGTTTTTTACTTGGCTCGCCTTTGTACGCCAAACCCGGTGCAGTGGGGCAAACGCATTGGTTTGAAAGCCTGCTTAATGCCAGTTCTCATCCTTGTATGCTTTATAACGTACCAGGACGTAGTGCGGTTAGCATTCCCATTGCAACCATTGAAAACCTCAAACAACATAAAAATTTATGGGCACTCAAAGAAGCCAGTGGCTGTATTTCTCAATTTGAAGCCTATCGACAAGCAGCGCCTGAACTAGCCATTTTTAGTGGTGACGATGCCCTCATGCCTTATTTTTCCCAAGCAGGTGCAAAAGGTTTAGTGTCGGTTGCAGCCAATGCATGGCCAGTGCAAACCCATGAGTTTGTAAAGCGCAGTTTAAGCGGCCAACACCCTAATCTTTTTGTCCAGTGGTCTAGCGCCATCAATAGCTTATTTTCAGTAGCAAACCCTATCCCAGTCAAAGTGTTAATGCATTTACAAGGGCGTATTAGCAGTCCGCATTTACGTCCACCTTTAACACACCTTGAGCTGACACACACAGATGACATTTCATCGGCAAACAACACCATTTTATCTTGGCATTAAATACAGGTTTTTATAATGAGCTGGTTAGAACTATTAAATAATTTAGAAACGGGCGCAGTTCGCGCAGCAACACAAGACGAAAACGGCCAATGGCACGCTAACGTAGAAGTAAAGCAAGGCATTTTAGAGGCATTTAAAAATGGCACTAACATGGAGTTTCCTGGTGGCTTTGTAGATAAACATAATCTAGCGCCGCAATGCTTTGAAGCCACAGCAGGCGTTCGCATGGTGCCAGGTGGTTCAAGTGTGCGCCGTGGTGCACATGTTGCTAAAGGCACTATTATTATGCCACCTGCGTACGTAAATATTGGCGCCTTTATTGACGAGGGGACTATGGTAGATAGCCACGCATTGGTTGGCTCATGTGCGCAAGTGGGTAAAAATGTTCATTTGAGCGCCGCGGTACAATTAGGCGGGGTACTTGAGCCCATTGGCGCAAGCCCTGTGGTCATAGAAGACGATGCATTCATTGGTGCAGGCTGTGTGATTGTTGAAGGCGTGGTAGTTAAAAAAGGCGCGGTACTTGCCCCAGGTGTTCGCTTATCTGCAACCATCCCTGTTTATGACTGCGTTAATGAGCGTCAGCTTGATAAAGGCGAAGCAATCCCTGAATACGCGATTGTGATCCCAGGCTCTCGCCCTGCGTCAAATGACTGGGCCCGTGATCAAGGCTTGAGTATGTCGTGTGCCTTAATTGTTAAATACCGGGACGAGCAAAGTGACGCGTCATTATTGCTTGAAGAGGTTTTACGTTAATGACCTTTTTGAGTACGCCCGTTAAAAGCGCTATTGATGAGCTTTCGAGTAAACTCGATACTCCATTTTTTGTCTACGACCTTGACTCACTAGATGCGCACCTTGCGCACTTAGTGGCGCAAACCGAAGTAAAGCTTTGGTATGCGGTTAAAGCCAATCCCCTATCTAAAGTGATACAAAGTTTAGATAACGCTGGTTTTAACTTTGATGTTGCAAGTAAAGGCGAACTTGAGCAAGTACTTGCCCAAGGAATTAACAGCGAGCGCGTGCTCAACACGGGCCCTGCTAAAAGCCCAAAACAAATTAAACATTTTATTGCACGTGGCGTACGCACCTTTGTGGCAGAAAGTCTTAATCAGGTGCGTTGGTTAAACGAACAAGCGACTGCCCAGCAGTGTCAGTTACAGGTTTTGCTGCGTGTTCAATTACGCTGGCCCGAGGGTGATAAAAACCCACTTGGTGGTGATAGCCTTACTCCATTTGGCTTAGGATGCGATGAATGGCAATCGCTAAATACTAAATACTACACAGCATTGAGCTTTGATGGCCTACATATTTTTCAGTGGGGTAACATGCTCAGCAGCGACAAACTTGCAGATCTGTGGTCGCAAATGATTACACCACTTACAGTCCTTGCTAATAACTTAAATATAAACCTGAATATTTTAGATTTAGGTGGCGGTTTAGGTATTCCTTACACCCTTAATGATCCGACTTTAAGCTGGGATGCATTAATAGCAGCCCTTGCAAAGATTAAACGCGATGCGGATGTTAAAGAGCTGTGGATGGAACTAGGTCGCTATGCTGTAGGCGAATGCGGCCACTACGCCACACCGGTGGTTGAGCGCAAATTAAACTACGGCCAACAGCAGGTAATTATGAGCGGCGGTATTAATCACTTATTGCGCCCTGCGGTTACTAATCAAGACTTTCCTGCGCGTTTATTACGTGATTCAAACGCAGCAAACCAAGCAATGAGCCTATACGGACCTTTATGTACAGCGCTGGATTGCTTAGGGGAGCACCAATTACCGAGCGATTTAAATGAACATGACTGGCTGGTGTTTAGTCAATGCGGTGCTTATGGTTTTACCGAAAGTATGCCGTACTTTTTGTGCCATGAACTGGCCGGTGAATATGTTATACACCATGGCGAAATCAACTGTATTCGCCAAGCAGAAGATGCAAGCCACTACTTGAGGTAATAAAAATGAATAACACCACAGCTATAAGCCAGGAAAATATTGTAGTTGGTGAAGTGGCAAATGGCCTACCACTGACCATTCCTGTCTATCGTTTAAAGGGCGATGGCACAGGCCCAGGTGTGTATATACAAGCTAATATGCATGGCGCCGAAGTACAAGGTAACGCGGTTATTTATCAGCTACTTGAACAGCTAAAAAACCTTAATTTAAAAGGTGATATTACCTTAGTTCCCTACGCTAACCCCATTGGCTGTAATCAAAAATCGGGCGAATTTACGCTTGGCCGATTCGACCCTATTACGGGGACTAATTGGAATCGTATGTATCACTGTAATAATCAGCTTGCATCACAGTTTGCAAAGCAATACTACGACGCTGACGATACCGCTCTAAGAACAGCGTTTAAAACCGCGTTAATTAATGATGTTGAGCAGCAACTTAATGGCCCAGACTATCGTTTAACAACGGGTAAACGCATAGCGCTAAACTTACAAAGACTAGCGCATCAAGCTGATATTGTTTTAGATTTACACACTGGCCCTATTTCTAGTCAGCACTTATATTGTCCTGAATATGCCACAGAAAGTGCCCGTTACTTTAATATTCCCCATGTGCTAGTGATCCCTAATGACTTTGATGGCGCAATGGATGAAGCGAGCTTTTGTCCATGGTGGCAACTTAGCGAGCAACTTGCTCAGCAAGGCCGAAATTTTAACGTACAAGTTGAAGCCTTTACGGTAGAGCTGGGAAGCCAAGAAAAAATAGATTTAAGCGCGGCGTTTGATGATGCTCAAAGTATTTTAAGTTATTTAAATCATAAGCAAGTATTTGTTGATGCGCCCTACAAGCCAAAAGTGATGACAAGGTATGGCTGCCAACTAAATGATTATATTGCTTACTATGCACCTATGGGTGGCATGGTTGAATACTTAGCCCCCCTTGGTGGGCACATTAAAGCGGGCGAACCTATAGCTAAAATACTGCGAATGGAACGCTACCTAAGCGAACAACCACTGCAAACATTAAGCTTTGATCTTGATGCGATTGCGATATTGCATTTTGCCTCAGCTAGTGTGAACCAAGGCACTGAACTTTATAAGTTTTTTACAAACGTTTTTGAGCTCTAGCTCACCCCTTCTCATTGCGTGAGAGTCTAACTAGCGAGCTATTAGCTAGTTATCCAGTAAAAGCGACTTAGGTCGCTTTTCTTTTTGCTTTATTAAAGTTCAGGACAAGTTCACCGCATACGTGTTAAAAATGCGTTATAATCACTACAAATCTGTTACTTCCCTCACTTACAAAGGAATTATAATGAGTTGGCGCCACTGGATACTACTCTCAACATTACTAAGTACTGCTGTTATTGCTGAAGAAACAGCAAAAAACGAGCAAAACAATGAACTTGAGCTGGTTAAACAATGTATATTAAATGAAGTGATAGGTGGAGACGGTAAGCAAACCCTCGATCAATTACGTAAAAAGTGTTCTGCCGTTGAAGAAAGCAAGCAGCTAACGGCTATCGACAAACGCCAAGCCCGTGAAGCGGTTGGTAAAAAAAATCGTAATGTAATTACCCCGCATAAACGTAATTATATTTTACCTGTTTCTTATATGTCGAACCCAAACACTCGCCCGTTTGATGGATTTGCAGAGTTAACCGATAAAAAAGATGGCGACCCACTTGATAACTTAGAAGCTAAATATCAGCTATCAATTAAAGTGCCTTTGTATGATGAGTTTGCCGATTCAGACCAAGCGATATTTTTTGGCTTTACTTTGCAGTCATACTGGCAAGTATATAACGACGATATTTCTTCCCCTTTTCGTGAAACCAACTACGAGCCAGAAGTATTTTGGATTAATTACTTAGACCCTGAAAACGTTTTATGGGGCGATGAAATGGCAATAGCCATTGGTATTTCGCACCAATCTAATGGTCGTAGTCAGCCAAACTCGCGTTCTTGGAATCGCATTTATGCCGATTTCATTTGGGAAAAAGACGGCTTTGTATTTAGCTTTAAACCTTGGTATCGCATTCCTGAAAACAAAAAGCCTGCGCCGTTAGATGCACGAGGTGACGATAACCCTGATATCTATAAATACATGGGTTACTTTGAATTTGGTGGCGCGTATCGCTTTCACGATCATGAATTTAGTTTTATGACCCGTAATAATTTAAATTCAGATAACCGCGGGGCAATTCAGCTTGATTGGTCATTCCCATTATGGGGAAGAGTTCGCGGCTACGCACAATATTTTAATGGCTATGGCGAGAGCTTGATAGACTATAACACCGATATCGAACGCTTTGGTGTGGGTATATTACTGACAGATTTACTGTAAAAAATGCTTATAAAAAAAGCCAAGCAACTCGCTTGGCTTTTTCGTTTATTCTTATTATTTTTTAACCACAAACTGCCCTTCAAATTGAGCAACCACCTCGTCACCATCAAAAATGGTTACCGGCACTAGGTAACTTGCTTTACCCGCATCTTGTAACTCATTTAAGTTCCCTTTACAGGTTTGAATATTCACACAGCCCTTAGGGTCAGTATTCAGTGGCTTTAAATACTTAATGTTGGCATCTGCTAACACGATATTCCCTTCAAGCCCGGCTTCTTTTAATGCTAAATACGTTGCACCCCAACCCGTTAATGTAGCTAGGCTATAAATAGAGCCTGCAAACATAGTGTTGTGTAAATTTAAGTTAGCATTTAAATCTGCACGAGTAGTAAATTGCCAATCTGTGTAACTTTCAACTTTTATTCCCATTGCATCACTAATGGGGATTGATTCACGCCATGTGTTTTGCAGTACTTGAGTCCAATTTGGGTGGCGAAACCAACCTGGTTCACTCGGTTTGAGCTTAACCATTTTATAATGCTGTACATCACCATAAGCCAAATGTGCTTTTTCTTTATTTTCATAGCCATGGCGCTGATAAAATTCCAGTGCACGTTCGCGAGCAAACAACACTAATTCATCAGCATCTTGATTCCACGCTATTTTTTCGAGTTCATGTAACAAGCGGCTACCAATATGTTGATTACGGTTACCCTCTGCAACCGCCATATAACGTACTTGAGCTTGTTGCTGATTATTAAAGTGCAAACGAGCCACACCCAATACTTCACCCTCTTTATTTTTAATGAAGCGATGCTCAGCCTCTTGCTCTAAATCGTCTTGCTCAGAGCCCCGAGGTTCGCCCCATGGGGCACGTAAAACCTGCCAGCGTAATTGGTAATAGGCTTGCCAGTCTTCACTACTTTGTGGGGTGCTCACTTGAAACATACATACTCCATAAATTAAAAATGTAAAATATTACGCTGTGCATTTTGTGAAAAACACCATACTCGATCTGGATAAAACTGCAAATAAGACTTTGGTGCTGAGAAAACAGCTGTAAAAAATTAATGACAAAAGCCGTTGCGATTTACCTCTGCTGGTTTATGCTCAATAGCATGAATAAATATATCCATTGCAGTAGTGGCCTGATCAGCCAACATTTTATTGAGCATAGTTCATCGCTAGGCCAGTTACTTTATTGGCATAATCAGCATGGTGAGCACATACAAGTAAGAGAGTATCAACAACTTCGCTGGCTACTCATTAATAACACGTTGCAGTCTGTTATTTTAAAAGCAAAACCACATGCATTACTGTTTCCACACCTTGCTTATTTAGCAACGGCTTGGCAACAGCTACCTGCGCCTAAAAAAGTACTCGAACTGGGGTTAGGTGGCGGTGCCATTCGTAATTACTTATTAGAACAGTATCCTCAAGTGCAGGTTACTTCAGTAGAGAAAAGCCCCCATATTATTGACTGTTATCAACAATTTTTTGCCCCCAGTGAACAACAACAGATTCATTGCGAGGATGCGCAAACAATTTTAAAATCAGCAGAGCATATGGACTGGGTCATTTTAGATTTATTTAGTGAATTAGACGCCCCGCGATTTTTATTTGATTCATGCTTTTATCAAACAATTTATGATGCACTTGATCAACAGGGCATCTTATTTATTAACTTTTTATCGCAGCACTCATCACAACTCACTCAGTTACAACATGTACTACTGACTGTATTTGGGAAGGCTATTAGTATTCAAAAAATTACCGGCTTTGTTAATCATATTGTGATTGTAGAAAAAGCACGTTAAGCGGTTAAATTAAAGGTAACCGGCCCATCGTTACATAAACTCACCTGCATATCGGCTGCAAATTCACCGGTCGCGACCTTAATACCGAGTAATTTAGCCTGCTCTACAAAGTAATTATATAGCGCTTGCGCTTGGTCTGGTGTAGCTGCCGATGAAAAGCTAGGCCGCATGCCTTTTTTTGTATTGGCTGCGAGCGTAAATTGCGATACGACTAACAGTTCGCCTTGTATGTCTTTAAGGCTGAGATTCATTTTATCGTTTTCGTCATTAAAAATACGGTAATTGGTGACTTTGTGTAATAGTTTATCAGCGCTGCTTTCATCATCTTCTTTTTCAACCCCCAGCAATAATACAATGCCTTGTTTAATTTCACCGACAAGCTGTTGGTCTATCACCACATTAGCGTGTGTTACTCGTTGAATTAATCCCTGCATTTACTCTGTATCCTCTGCTTGTTGATCTTTTTTATTGTAATGCTGCATGTTAATACACACGGTGAATTCAGCGCCTAGTAGCACCACGACCCACGACAAGTAAACCCATACAAACAAAATAGGAATGGTTGCTACCGCACCATAAATCACTTCGTATGATGGAAAATGGCTAATGTACAAAGCAAAGCCTTTTTTGGTTAGCTCAAATAACATGGCAGCAAATAGCGCACCGGGAACGGCTGCTTTAAACGAAACGCGAGTATTAGGCACTAAGGTGTAAAGCATAATAAAACCGGCCATAGAGATAGCGTACGGTAGTAGCTTTAACAAGAAACCACTAAACCCTGGGATCCCCTGATCGGCAAACGATACCAACGACACAATATATGAGGTTACACCGATACTGGCGCCCAGTAATACGGGCCCTAAGCTGAGTACCATCCAATATACGGCAAACGATATCATCATCGGGCGTTTTTTCTTTACTCGCCAAATACGGTTTAACGTGGCATCTACATTACGAATAAGTAGCAAGGCAATGGCTGCTAAAAAGCCAATACCTACTGCCGTCATTTGATTAGCGTTACTAGCAAACGAGCTAATATGCTCTTTAATAACACCAGAAGAGGTCGGCACAAAGTTAGTAAACAAAAAGCTCTCAATGGCTAAACGGGTCGACTCAAATCCTGGAAAAGCAGAAAATATTGCCACACCTACAGCAATAAGTGGGACTAACGAAAGTAAAGTAACGTACGCTAAATACCCTGCATTAATGGTTATTTGATCGTCAATACAGCGATTAAAATATTGCATCCACCAGCCTGGTTGCAGTTTTAAAAACGCCTTAACTTGCTGTTTATAATGGGAGAGCTTATCATTCATACAATTAACTTTGTTGGTGAGCTTTTGATTATAATAACAATCAAGGCCATAATTTACAGCATTAACACTCGTAAATAGGAATTCAGATGAAAAAACAAACATTTTTAGGGACAACCATACTTGCGTTAATGCTGATGCTCTCTGGTTGTCAGTCTGCTTATTATTCGGCAATGGAAAAAGTAGGTGTTCATAAGCGTGATATTTTGATTGACCGCGTAGAAGAAACAAAAGACTCACAACAAGAGTCTCAACAAGAATTTCAATCAGCACTTGAGCGTTTAACTACACTCATTAATTTTGATGGCGGTGAATTGCAAGATGCTTACAATCAACTTAATGACGACTACGAGTCAAGCCTTCAAGCGGCAAACGAAGTATCAAGTAACATTAATAAAGTTGAAGACGTAGCAGAAGCTTTATTTGATGAGTGGAATGATGAGTTAGAGCAATACAAAAGTGCCTCACTTAAACGTGAAAGCAGCAAAAAGTTAGCAGCAACACAACGTCAATTCGACCAGTTACTTCGCTCAATGCGCAGCGCCGAGAGTAAAATGGAGCCGGTATTATCATCTTTAAAAGACAACGTATTGTATTTAAAGCATAACTTAAATGCGCAAGCGGTAGCGGCTATCAAAGGTGAATTTACTAACTTAAAGCGCGATATTCAGTTATTAATGAATGATATGAACAAATCGATTGAAGACTCAAATAAATTTATTGAGCAAATGAATAAATCCTAAATATTTAACCTATTAAACTGAGCCCGCTAAAAATAGCGGGCTTTTTTATACACACTTTTTGTTACTTTTTTGTCCTTTTTTAGCAAACTGCTTTTGTTACACTTTCAGTAAGATAAAAATAACAACTAAAAATGAATTATGAAAATACATACACTTAGCTTAATCATCGCCTCCAGTGTGCTCGTTGCATGCAGCACTGCGAATAATATTGAGGTTATTGCTGGCCCTAATACCGTTATTCCACTTCATCAACAAGGTGAGCAAGCTGGGCGCTACCACAACCTCTACCCAGGCAAAAAAAGTTATCCTGTTAGCTGTGAAACTGATTGCTACCCAAAAAACAATAACTTAGTTTGTGAAACAGAGGCTGAAAATTGCCAATATCAAGGTCAGCAAAAAAATCCGCAGGTTAATGCGGGCTTTACTATTCGTTGGCTCGGACACGCAGGCTTTGTGATCAAAACCCCGAATGGCCAACAAGTTGTATTTGATCCCGTAAAAGAGCAATTTGACTCGCCTATTGATTTAGCTTTTCGCCTTACATCGGGATTTTATCGCAAGCCTGGCGACTGGCTCACTGACAATGAATTGAAAAACTTAGTCGCCGTTATGTATTCTCACATTCACTACGATCATTTCAATAAAGCCGATATTGAAGAAATTGGTAATCAGCCTCGCTACCTAACCCCCCTTGGCATGGCTGATAACTTTCCAACAGGTGGCTTTAACATTAGTGAAATGGCATGGTATGCAAAAACTAAAATTGATGATCTAACCATTCATGCGCTACCTGCGCATCATTTTAGTAACCGTGTGTTAGTGCCTTTTATTTATGAAGATAATAATAAAGACCTATGGAATGGCTGGTTACTTGAGCAAAGTGGCAGCACTTTATTTTTTGCAGGCGACACTGGTTATTCAAAACACTTTAACGATATACAGCAAAAATATGGCGATATCGATGTATGCTTAATGCCTATTGCCTCTTATTACCATAAAGAGAACGGCAACTGGTACCGTTATGTACATACCACTCCTGAGGATGCATTAACCGCAGCACAAGCGCTTAACTGTAAAGTAATGATACCGTGGGGCTATGGTAACTCAAGTTGGAAGATGGGCGATCACAGCAGCCACTCTGCACTACTGCGCTTATTGCATATGCATAAAAAAATGGATTCGAAGATCCCTCTGTATATTTTAAATGAAGGTGAAAGCATCCAGCTTTAATTAGTCATTTACGCAAAATGCGTTTACATAATTAGTAATAACCCCCTCACTGAACTATCTTTAATTAACTAAACAGTCAGGGGGTTTTATGTTTCTTGTGCGACTCATTTACGCCAGTAAAATAAGTAGTGGTTTTGGGCCAGAAGATATAGAAAGTATCTTACAAAGTGCGCGAACCTACAATGTAAAAACAAATGTCACCGGCATGTTATGTTTTAGTAATGAGTACTTTTTACAATGCCTTGAAGGCTCCAGAACCGCTGTTAATAATACCTATCAACAAATATTAAATGACAAACGCCACCACAATGTAATTATGCTCAACTATACCCAAATTCCCGAAAGAGAGTTTGAAACATGGTCAATGGGCTATGTGCCGCAATCACAGCCAACCGAATTACTTAATCTAAAATACTCGGGTAACATTGACTTTAACCCTTTTAAAATGTCGGGTGAAAGCGCGCATTTATTAATGTTGGCATTAAAAACAAGCATAACTGGGGCAATAAGTTAATATAATAAATACAACTATGAGATTGTTTTTAATTGCTATTTAAGCCAAGCTAAATCATCTTTAATTGATGAGCTTATTAATGAAAAAAACACTACTCGCTTTTAGTTTACTTTTCACCCAACCACTTATGGCTATTGAAGTTAGTCATACATCAACAGCTATTATTATTGATGGTGTCTCTGAAAGTACATGGGATAGCGCCACATGGCATCCTATGCCGCACCTAATGGATGGCGCACTTCCCTCATCAGAGGCCGATTTTAAAGGCCGCTACCGCCTTCTGTGGGATGAAAACTACTTGTATTTACAAGCAGATATTAGTGACGATGTGCTGATTGATACTCACCCAGATCCAACTGATAAATACTGGGATGATGATGCCTTAGAAGTGTTTATAGATAGTGACGCATCGGGTGGGAATCATCAGTTTAATCATACCGCGTTTGCTTATCACATTGGCCTTGATAACCAAGCAGCCGATTATGGTCCTGATAAAAAAGCGCATTTATATACCGACCATTTAGTTAGTAACTGGAAGCGTAATACCACTGCGCCCTATAACATCACATGGGAAGTGGCGATAAAACTCTACCCGAATGATTATCAACAAGGCGCAAAAAATACACCGCTTAAATTAACTGAAAAACACGTCATTGGTTTTATGCTCGCCTACTGCGATAACGATGGTAGCGAAGTACGTGAACACTTTATGGGCTCACACGAAGTACAGCCAGTGAACGGTGACAGAAACCGTGGATTTATCGACGCCAGTGTATTTGGCAAAATCACTCTACTACCAAAAAAGTGATGTAAGTTAGCGTGTAGCTTGGGTTGAGCGAAGCGAAACCCAACGAAAACATACCCTACCAACAAAAACAGCTGCTTTTCATTATCGTCTGCTTTAAGCCCTTCCTCTTTTACTTTTCATTCCCTTCTCTTTGTGCAAACATTTTTAAGTGAATTATTCACAAAGAGGATAAGAGGCGCAGCGCTTTTAGAGGAAAAACAATATGTTGCATGGTTTATAAAGTCTAGCGGCTTTCACCTAATAGCCATATTAATACCAAGCGATTCAATGACACTGTTCTAATCTGACAGCTGACGACTTATAGCTAATAGCGCTTGTTTTCACCCACAAAAAAGCCGCTGTATTTTGCAATACAGCGGCTTTTAAAATCATGATTCTAAATTAATAGATTATGACTTAGGCGCACGCCCCGCACGTTTACGCTCATTTTCAGTTAAATGACGTTTACGAATACGAATGTTCTCAGGTGTAACTTCTACTAACTCATCATCAGCAATAAACTCAAGCGCTTGCTCAAGTGAATAGTTAAGAGCTGGTGTTAGTGTTTGTGCTTCATCGGTACCAGATGCACGAACGTTAGTAAGTTGCTTACCTTTAAGCGCATTAACTGTAAGGTCGTTATCACGGCTATGAATACCGATAACCATACCTTCGTATACTTCAACACCGTGACCGATGAATAAACGGCCGCGCTCTTGTAAGTTAAATAATGCGTTAGTTAGTGCTTTACCTGTTGCATTTGCAATCA
The DNA here is from genome assembly GCF_054968565.1 of Pseudoalteromonas sp. G5_S1_54_S4. Lineage (NCBI taxonomy): Bacteria > Pseudomonadati > Pseudomonadota > Gammaproteobacteria > Alteromonadales > Pseudoalteromonadaceae > Pseudoalteromonas > Pseudoalteromonas sp. G5_S1_54_S4. The sequence goes on from NZ_JBQKUL010000014.1 coordinate 21,329, forward strand.
TTACACCGTTCTTACGAACACCTAGCTCGCCACCTTTGTGCGGACCGTAGTGATCGAACGTATGGTAAAGTAAACCAGAACCCGATGTTAACGTCATGAACTCAGTTTGGAAACCGATTAAACCACGGCTTGGGATCATAAAGTCCAAACGCATACGGCCTTTACCATCTGGGGCCATATCAGTAAGCTCACCCTTACGAAGACCAATTTGTTCCATGATAGAACCCTGGTGCTCTTCTTGACAGTCAATTGTTAGTGTTTCATACGGTTCTTCTAACACACCATCAACAGTACGTAAGATAACTTCTGGACGAGATACAGCTAACTCGTAACCTTCACGACGCATGTTCTCGATTAAGATACCTAAGTGTAATTCACCACGACCCGATACACGGAAGCTATCTGGGTTATCAGTGTCTGCAACGCGAAGTGCAACGTTGTGTACTAGCTCTTTGTCTAAACGCTCACGGATATTACGTGATGTTACAAACTTACCTTCTTTACCACAGAAAGGTGAGTTATTTACAGAGAACGTCATCGTTACTGTTGGCTCATCAACACTTAGTGGAGGTAATGCTTCAACGTTGTTAGGACAACAAAGCGTATCTGAAATCTTAAGCTCGCCAAGACCCGTTACCGTTACGATGTTACCAGCGTAAGCTTTGTCAGTGTCAATACGCTCAAGACCTAAGTAGCTTTGTACTGAACCAATTTTACCGTTACGTTTAGACCCGTCAGCGCTAATAACCGTAACTTGTTGGTTAGGTACAACTGAACCGCGTTTGATACGACCAATGCCAATTACACCTTTATAAGAGTTGTAATCAAGCTGTGAGATCTGCATTTGGAAGTCACCTTCAGGATCTGCATCCGGTGGTGATACTTCGTCAACGATCATCTTGAACATAGGTTCCATGTTATCAGATGCTTCGTCTAAATCTAATGTAGCCCAACCATTGATTGCTGATGCGTAGATTACTTTAAAGTCTAACTGTTCATCAGTTGCGCCTAGGTTGTCGAATAAATCAAAGATTTGATCCATAACCCAATCAGGGCGAGCACCTGGCTTATCAATTTTATTGATAACAACGATTGGCTTTAAGCCTTGCGCGAATGCCTTTTGCGTTACGAAACGCGTTTGTGGCATTGGACCTTCCTGAGCATCAACAAGTAGTAATACTGAGTCAGCCATCGAAAGTACGCGTTCAACTTCACCACCGAAGTCGGCGTGTCCAGGAGTATCTACGATATTGATATGGTAATCATTCCATGAGATAGCGGTGTTTTTCGCTAAAATGGTAATACCACGTTCTTTTTCAATGTCGTTTGAATCCATCACGCGCTCTTCATTACCGCCGCGTGTTTCTAATGTACCTGATTGCTCAAGTAGTTTATCAACCAGTGTTGTTTTACCGTGGTCAACGTGGGCGATAATTGCTATATTTCTTAACTTTTCGATGCTCATATATTCACTCAGAGAAATTGAATCTCATTGATCCTGCAGGGGCTATACGTTCTCACCTGCGCTTTCACGAGATGTCCCAGCATAGGATTTAAAAGGGCGCATATTATCCCCTATAAATGGAATGGATGAAAGTTTATCCAAAATAAAATTTCAAACTTTCTCAATAAAATAATTAACCCATTGTTTTAAAATAATTAATTATGATAATTAATTTTTAGATATTTATATAAAAAGATGGTTTTGGGTTAATTTAAAGCGACTTTACTGCGTATTTTGCATTTTCTTTGTGCTAGTCTAAGGTGATTAATTTACAAGCAATTATTGCTTTGTAAATATTGCACCATTTTGGAAAAATTACGCACTAAGATGGTGCTTAATCTATATCACCTTTATTTTATTTATATTTTTTTACATAAAAAACAAATAATTATAATAGTGGCACAAAATCAGCTTGTATATATTCAACGTATCTAAGCAGCAATAATAAAACCCAATAGTTGGAGGACACATGTCACAATCGGTTTTAGATTTTATTAAAGAAAATGACGTTAAGTTCATTGATTTACGCTTTACTGACACAAAAGGTAAAGAGCAACATGTTTCTATTCCTCATCATCAAGTTGATGAAGACTTTTTTGAAGATGGAAAGATGTTTGACGGTTCTTCAATTGCTGGCTGGAAAGGCATCAACGAATCAGACATGGTGTTACTACCAGATGCAGATTCAATTAAACTTGACCCTTTCACAGAAGAAACAACCCTAATCGTTCGTTGTGACGTGGTTGAACCTTCTACATTACAAGGTTACGAACGCGACCCTCGCTCAGTTGCTAAGCGCGCTGAAGAGTACATGCGCTCTACGGGTATTGCTGACACTGTTTTATTTGGCCCAGAACCAGAGTTTTTCGTATTTGACGACGTTAAATACAAATCTGACATGTCTGGTTCAATGTACAAAATTGATTCTAAGCAAGCAGCTTGGAACTCAGATAAAGAATATGCAGATGGCAACACAGGCCATCGCCCAGGTGTTAAAGGCGGTTACTTCCCAGTTGCACCTGTTGATGATTTCCAAGATTGGCGTTCTGCAACGTGCCTAGTTTTAGAAGAAATGGGTCAAGTTGTTGAAGCGCATCACCACGAAGTGGCGACTGCCGGTCAAAACGAAATTGCAACGCGCTTTAACACTATGGTGTTAAAAGCCGATGAAATCCAAGAAATGAAATATGTTATCCACAACATGGCTCACCTTTACGGTAAAACGGCAACGTTTATGCCTAAGCCGGTTGTTGGTGATAACGGTTCTGGTATGCACTGTCACCAGTCTTTAGCAAAAGATGGCGTAAACTTATTCGCAGGTGATAAATACGGCGGACTTTCTGAAGATGCACTTTACTACATTGGCGGTATTATCAAACATGCTAAAGCGATCAACGCTTTTGCTAACGCGTCAACTAACTCGTACAAACGTTTAGTACCTGGTTTTGAAGCACCGGTAATGCTTGCATACTCGGCTCGTAACCGTTCGGCATCAATCCGTATTCCAGTGGTTCCATCTGCAAAAGGTCGTCGTATCGAAGTACGCTTCCCAGATCCAACAGCTAACCCATACCTTGCTTTCTCTGCAATGCTTATGGCTGGCCTTGACGGAATTAAAAACAAGATCCACCCTGGCGATGCTATGGACAAGGACTTATACGACTTACCAGCTGAAGAAGCGGCAGAAATTCCAACAGTTGCTTCTTCATTAGATGAAGCATTAGCTGCGCTTGATTCAGACCGTGAATTCTTAAACCAAGGTGGTGTATTCACCAATGACTTAATCGATGCTTACATCGCACTTAAGTCAAAAGAAGTTGAAAAACTTAACGTGACAACTCACCCAGTTGAGTTTGAAATGTACTACAGCTGTTAATTTATTAACCGATAAATAATGTGTGTTTTAAGCCCGCTTTGCGGGCTTTTTTTATGGTAAATTTAACGGTTCTACACTAAAGTGAAGTTAGTTTAAACAATGCAGGATAGCTGGATGGTAGGTAAGATTTTGTTGCTATTAATAGCTTTAATGTTAAGCCTTAATAGCCATGCGAGCGATAAAAAAATTTACGCATGGAAAGACAAAAATGGGGTGCTGGTTTTTTCAGATACTCCTCAGCCTGGCGCTAAAGAGGTTAAACTCACGAGCCAACATCTCAGCATGCCCGCTACAAACACCGATATTCTTGATACTGCTCCTACTAAAACAGCAGTAAAGTTTAGTATTAGTATTTCATCGCCTGAACCAAACCAAACTATCAGGGAAAACACCGGCTCTGTGTATGTCTCTACCCGTGTTGCTCCTCGATTTGAAGCTGGATTTACCATTGGTTTATTTTTAAATGGCGTTGCCATTGGTGAACCTAGTGACACCACTACACTGGCGTTAAGAGATGTGGAGCGAGGCCAACACACACTGCAAGTTAAACTTTATAATAAACAAAATCAGGTAATTGCAACCAGTCCTGACAGTGTATTTTTTATGCACCGTAAAGGCCTTAACATAGGTCGATAATTACAATTAAGTACGCGTGTTTAGCGTATATTTTCTAAAAACCTTGCCTACCTTCCCAGGCGCACTAAAATGGTGCAATGATGATTAATAAAACACATTTTAGCCCAGAGCTACTGAATATAATTTGGCAAAACCAAACCACTGCCCTGATGTTACTTGATGAAAGCTTTCAGCTTATTTACGCTAACACCAGTGCCAGTGAATTACTTGGCTTAGGCGAAAAACGTTTGCTAGGACAAGCATTCGACGATTTATTTAACTACCATTCTATCGACTTAAAACGCATTGCACAGTACTCGTTAGTTGATGGTGTAGACTGCCACCAGCACAGGGCTGACGTGGTGTTTATCGATTCTCGCCATGCAAAATTAGCGGTGAGTACTCGGCGAATAAAACATAACGACACCTATTATATTTTATTTGAATGTCGACAAACCGATGACGAAATAAAACATGACCAAGTCTCAAATCAAATGCATCAATACCAAGCTGCACGTAACTTAATTCGCGGTTTAGCCCATGAAATTAAAAACCCGCTGGGTGGAATTCGCGGGGCGGCGCAATTATTGCAGTATGAGGGTGATCAACAAGAAAGAGATCAATGTGCAGAACTGATAATTGAACAAGCCGATCGGTTGCGTGAATTAGTTGATAGACTCCTTGGGCCTAACCAACTACCGCAAAAATCGTATGGCAATATACATCAAACATTAGAGTCGGTTGTTAAACTCAGTACGTTAGATAACAACCGCGATATTCGGTTAGTTAAAGACTACGACCCGAGTATTCCTGATGTCTATATTGATCAGAGCAAGGTTCAACAAGTGGTGCTTAATATTGTGCGTAATGCGCAACAGGCATTGGTGGATGGTGGCGAAATAAAAATAAAAACACGGATTAATTATCAGCATCGTCGTCCGGGAAAAGCCCCTAAAAAGGCATTGCTTATTCAAGTAATGGATAACGGCCCAGGTATTGATGCTAATTTACGCGACACCTTATTTTACCCTATGACCACTAATAAAGAAGGTGGCTCGGGACTTGGATTATCTATAGCGCAAACCTTGATTGATCAACATGATGGCTATATCGAATGCGATAGTTGGCCAGGACATACTGAATTTAATATTTATCTGCCATTTACAGATTAATACTTTGGAGTTTGCATGAAAACAGCTTGGCTTGTAGATGATGATGCCTCAATTCGCTTTGTACTAGAAAAAGCACTGACTCGCGCAGGGTTTGAAGTAGAAAGCTTTGCAGATGCGCAAAACGTTCTTAATGCACTAAAATTTAGTCAACCCAGTGTGTTAATTTCAGATGTAAGAATGCCGGGGATGGACGGGATGGCGTTACTTGAGCTGATAGCTGAGCAAACCCCTGGCCTACCCGTTATTATTATGACCGCACACTCTGATTTAGACTCAGCGGTTAATGCTTTTCAAAAAGGTGCGTTTGAGTACTTAGCTAAACCGTTTGATTTAAATGAAGCCGTTGCGCTAGTGGAAAGCGCCTATCGTGCTAATTCGACCAAAAAAACCAAACGAAAAAGCGCGCCACCCAAAAGCGCTCATATTATTGGCGAAGCCCCTGCTATGCAGGAAGTGTTTCGTGCTATAGGCAAACTCTCAGCATCCAGTATGAGCGTACTCATCAATGGTGAATCAGGTACCGGTAAAGAGTTGGTTGCCAGCGCCTTGCACAATCACAGCCCGCGTAAAGAAAACCAATTTATTGCTCTTAATATGGCCGCTATTCCTAAAGAGTTAGTTGAGTCTGAATTATTTGGCCATGAAAAAGGCGCTTTTACGGGGGCCGATAGCGTGCGTAAAGGGCGCTTTGAACAAGCCAATGGCGGTACCTTATTTTTGGATGAAATAGGTGATATGCCACTTGATGTACAAACCCGCTTGTTACGCGTATTAGCCGATGGCGAGTTTTACCGCGTTGGCGGCCATCAAAGTATAAAAGTGGATGTGCGCATCATTGCTGCCACTCACCAAAATTTAGAAGAGCTGGTAAAACAAGGTAAGTTTAGAGATGACTTATTTCATCGTTTAAACGTGGTTCGCTTACGCTTGCCGGCTCTACGCGAGCGCCCCGAAGACATAGAACGCTTAGCGCTACACTTTTTACATAAAAGTGCAAAAGACCTGCAAGTAGATAGTAAAGTACTTAGCCCTAAAGCGATTAAACAACTGTGTTTATTTAATTGGCCAGGAAATGTTCGCCAGCTTGAAAACACCTGTCGATGGTTAACCGTAATGGCACCTGGGGAGCTGATTGGTGAGCAAGATTTACCCCCTGAAATTATTGATAATGCCGCCGCAACTCAAGAAGGCGATTGGCTAGATTCATTTCAGCAATGGCTTAATCAAGAGTTTAAACAAGGTAAAGAAAATATTTGGCCGGATATTCAAGCCCAGCTGGAAACCCGCTTAATAAAAACAGCACTCGCTAATTGTTCAGGCCATAAGCAAGAAGCCGCGGTAAAAATTGGTTGGGGTCGCAATACGTTGACCCGTAAATTAAAAGAGCGCAATATTAGCTGATATTTTATAAGGCTAGCGCCCTAGGTTATTGATGAAGTTAATTGAAAACATCCCTTTGTTTAAGCAAATGGAAATTATAAATCGCTTAGAATTCTTTAAAGAGTTCACGCTTAATGAACGTCAAATTCTTTTAGAGTCGTTTGGATTATTATACTTAGTAAGTAAAAATCAGTTTTTATTTAAAGAGTTTGATAATGACAAGCGACTTTTTATTGTCCTCAGTGGCTCTTTGATGGTGTTTAAGCATAGTCACCTACTGGAACTGGGTAGTATAGAGCCTGGTGAATTTATTGGTGAAGGCGCGTTTATTAATAACCGAGAGCGCAGCATTAATGCACGCGCCAAAGAAAATGCCATCGTACTGGCTATTACTGCCGATGCCCTTACCCGCCTACCTAATGTTATACGCGAAAAAATTAAAGACCGTATTATTGAAGGAATGAGCCTGCGCATAGCTAAACTAAGCGAACATATAGAAACCCACGGTTAAATCAGTCCATATAAACAATTTGTAGTGAGCAATCAAGCCAACCTGGGGTGTTAACGCTTGCGGTATATGTGTAGGTATCTGACGGCTTGGCGCCAAAGGGGGTATTTACAAGCGGCTGCGAATGACTGTATGTTTGCGAATAGTCTTTAAAATAAACAACAACATAACCATATAAATATTCCCAGTTTAGCCTCACGATTGCGCCACTTGGTAATGTAAACTCAACAGCTTCATTTGCAAATTTGACTGCTAAATCATTGTATTTATCTTCGCTGCAATGAGTTGTTCTCAGCTGTTTAGGCATAACAAAATTTCTATTGGCATCAGCATTTTTTAAATAAAAGCCTATATTGCCATCACCATAAAAATGATTTGAACGACTTGTATAATTAACTTGTGGCGCGTACCCTAACTCTTGCATTATAGCTGCAAGTTGCTCCGTCTCTTTGGGGTAAATTTTATCGCTTGAGAGTAGTAATGTGGCCTCACCAAAATCTGATGGGATTGCTAGTTCTACATATTCATAGGAAAGAGTTTGTGCATTTAGTGCAGCATCTAGCTGGTTGCGCTGTTCACCTTGCAAGTTTTCAATAAAAACATAAACAGTAGGTCGCTGGCACGCAGCTAATAAAAACACCAATATACATATTAAAATTCCATTTTTCATTATCACCCCCAATCGATTACAAGCGTAGTCTATAAGGGTGATTTAAAATGGCAATTTAATTTATTTGGTTATTTAACCATGCATCAACACTCTGGCGATTATAAAGTACTTCATTAAATAAACGATGTCGTTCAAATACCAGCTCGCTTTGTTTGGTTTTAAGCCCGCTGACTAACTGACTATGGGTGTCATTAAACTTGGAGATAACTGAAAAACCACGCTCAGTGTCTTCTTGTACCTGCTGAGCCAAATGCTTTCTAACATCATCAGCAGTTAACATATCTGAATTGTCTAAGCCCATTAGCTCTTTTTTCATCGCTAATCTTATGCCCATGTTTTACTCCACTTTTTATATTCAATCTCTTTTTACGACAGATATTGGCAATAAGCGCGCCAATGTGTAATTTTTTTCACGCGAAGTGTAGTCTTGAATTACTTCAGTTTTTTTAAAGACAAATGAAAGAGGTAAAAAGTTTCATAAAAAATGCACAATCATCGCATCTAACAAACGCACTTTGGTGCAAAATAACCAGCTAGCCTTTATACTACAGCTAATGGCACCCCCACAGAGAAACATGATGAACGAAGAATATATAGAAATTGAATTAGAAGAAGAGCCTATAGAGCTTTGTAAATTATTAAAAGTATTAGATCTAGTTGAAGGTGGTGGCCAAGCAAAAAATCTAATTAGCGGTGGCTATGTAGGTGTTAACCATGAAATTTGTACAATTAAACGGAAAAAATTATACAGTGGCGATGTTCTTACATTTGATGGCGAGTTGTTCCAACTGACGCTAAGTGAAGATGCAACTCCTGCAGAGCGTCCTGTTATTGATGAAACAGTTACAGCAGAAAAAGCCGCGCCAGTAGCAACAACAGAGCCGGCTAAAAATAAGCGCAAACGTACTAAAAAACCTAAAGTGGATGAAAAAACGGGTCGTCGTCCTATTTCGTTTGGCTAACATTCGCTTACGTCATATGTGTTATTAAAAGCCAGTTTGCATCACTGGCTTTTTTATTCTTTAATAGAATATCAATAATAAAAAATCGATGCTTACATGTCAGAAAACACTGCAAACCGCTGGATAAAACCCGTACTTATTACCACCCTGTTATGGAATATATTAGGTGTTTTTGCATTTATCATGCAGCTATTATTAACACCCGAAATGGTAAGTAAACTCCCACAAGAACAACAACTTGCTTATAACAGCCAACCTCTATGGGCTACTTTAGCGTTTGCTATTGCAGTATTTGGCGGCGCATTAGGGTGCGTACTTTTATTATTCAAAAAGTCACTAGCCACATTAACATTAATAATCTCTTTGGCAGCGGTTTTAGCTCAGCAATACTATAATTTTATGATTATTAATAGCATCAGCTTGTTTGGCGTTAGCGCTATTTTTATGCCTATTGCAGTGACCTTAATTGCGATTGCATTGGTGTATTTAAGTTTCCACTTAAAACAACAGGACTACTTTAAATAACACTTTTTTGAGTTTAGTTTTGTGGCCAATTATTACTCAGAGCATCCCTTGAATTTTAACTTTTGGCCTTCATCTCTATTTATATAACAGTCAAAAAAATTACACTGCATGGTATTTTTTTATCATGGTACACAGTTTGCAAACTACTACAGAGGTCACTTTTTCAAGAATATCAATCTAATTTATTGAAGGGACAAATAATGAAAAATAGTTTCGACACCCAACAACAGCTTACTATCAATGGCGAGCAATATCATATTAACTCGCTCATGGGACTTGGCGATAAAGCCAAACGCCTGCCTTTTTCGTTAAAAATATTACTAGAAAATTTATTGCGTAATGAAGATGGTGTGAATATTAAAGAGCAAGATATTCAGGCACTACTAGATTGGGATCCTAAGGCTAAGCCCTCGGCCGAAGTAGCCTTCACCCCTGCCCGCGTAGTAATGCAAGATTTTACCGGTGTCCCTGCTATTGTTGACTTAGCCGCCATGCGTGATGCGATGGAAAAGCTTGGTGGCGATCCTGCAAAAATAAATCCGCTTTCTCCGGCTGAACTGGTGATCGATCACTCAGTACAAGTGGATGGTTACGGTAAAGATGGCTCATTCGACTTAAATTCAAAACTAGAATATGAACGTAATAAAGAGCGCTACGAGTTTTTACGTTGGGGTCAAACCGCATTTGATAATTTAAAAGTGGTGCCACCAGCCACCGGTATTGTCCATCAAGTAAATTTAGAATACTTAGCACGTGTAGTGTTCAATGATACAAAAAACGGTAAATCGTTAGCTTATCCAGATACACTGGTTGGTACTGATTCTCATACAACCATGATCAACGGCCTAGGCGTACTCGGTTGGGGTGTAGGCGGTATTGAAGCCGAAGCCGCCATGCTTGGCCAACCTATTAGCTTGCTTATTCCACAGGTTGTGGGTGTTAAATTAAATGGTCGCTTACCTGAGGGCACTACAGCAACCGATTTAGTATTAACTGTTACTGAAATGCTACGAAATCATGGTGTGGTAGGTAAGTTTGTTGAGTTTTATGGTGACGGGCTTGCCGACTTACCACTGGCCGACAGAGCGACTATTGCCAACATGGCACCGGAATATGGCGCAACCTGTGGTATTTTCCCTATTGATGATGAAACGATTAATTACTTACGCTTAACTAATCGCGATGAAAAGCAGCTTAAACTGATTGAAGATTACGCAAAACATCAAGGTTTATGGCGTAATGATGGCGATGAAGCACATTATACCGATAAGCTAGAACTAACTTTAGATGATGTAGTACCAAGTCTTGCTGGCCCGAAACGTCCACAAGACAGAATCACACTGGATAAAGCCGGTGATGTTATTGGTCAACACTTAAAAGACTTCCAAGACGAACGTATGGCACGTCGAGATAAAAGCGATGAAGAGCAAGCGCGTATTGAAAGTGAAGGCCCTACTACCAATCCTGACGAACCCACTGATGAAGCGCAGTTTATGGGCGCAGCAAAAGTTAACTTTAATGGCCAAGAGTTTGAATTAAACGATGGCGCCTGCGTCATTGCTGCAATCACAAGCTGTACTAATACCTCTAATCCAAGCGTAATTTTAGCGGCAGGATTAGTGGCTCAAAAAGCACGTCAATTAGGTATTAATGTAAAACCTTGGGTTAAAACGTCTTTAGCACCAGGTTCGCAGGTGGTTACCGATTACCTTGAAAAAGCAGGGTTAATGGATGATCTTGATGCGCTTGGTTTTAACTTAGTTGGTTATGGCTGTACCACCTGTATTGGTAACTCCGGCCCATTAGCGGATGAAATTTCAGAAGCTATTCAAAAACATAAACTAATTGTAAGCTCTATTTTGTCGGGTAACCGTAACTTTGAAGGGCGTATTCACCAAGACGTTAAAATGAACTTCCTCGCGTCGCCACCACTTGTAGTAGCTTATGCTATAGCAGGTAGAACCGATATTGATGTATACAACGAACCACTTGCGCAAGATAAGCATGGTAACGATATATACCTTAAAAATATTTGGCCAAGCGTTAAAGAAGTGAGTGAGCTTGTAAAAAATACGGTAACTAAAGAAATGTTCGAAAAAAGCTACGCCAATGTTTACGATGGCGACAGTCGCTGGCAAAAAATTCAAATACCTGATGGTAAGCTTTACGATTGGGATGCTGCCTCGACTTATATCAAAAAAGCGCCATTCTTTGATGGTATGAGTGTTGAACCGCCGGGGATCCCAAAAATAGAAGGTGCGCGCTGTCTAGCTAAACTAGGCGATTCAGTGACTACCGATCATATTTCACCAGCAGGTGCGATTAAAGCGGAGGCACCCGCAGGACTTTATCTACAAGAAAATGGGGTAGAAAAAGCACAGTTTAATTCTTATGGTTCTCGCCGTGGTAATCACGAAGTCATGATGCGTGGTACATTTGCTAATGTGCGCCTTAAAAACTTACTCGCCCCCGGTACTGAGGGCGGTGTAACCCGCACTCAACCTGACGATAAGCTAGAGAGTATTTATGATGCGGCAATGGCATATCAAGAGAGTGGAACACCATTAGTGGTTCTAGCAGGTAAAGAATATGGTACCGGCTCCTCACGAGATTGGGCTGCAAAAGGCTCATTACTACTCGGTATTAAAGCTGTGATAGCACAAAGCTATGAGCGTATTCACCGCTCGAACCTGATTGGTATGGGCGTATTACCTTTACAATTTAAAGAGGGTGAAAGCCATGAATCATTGGGCTTAACGGGGCAAGAACAATTTGATATTCAAGGTTTATACGACAAAACCGACGAAGTCAGTGTCATTGCCACTAACAGTGAAGGTAAACAAGTTAGTTTTAGTGCCGATGTGCGTATTGATACCCCTAAAGAGTGGGATTACTACAAACATGGCGGGATTTTGCAGTACGTATTACGCAATATGCTCGACTAACTAGGCATTAAACAAGGTAGCTTAAAAGCCTAGCTCAGCAATGAGCTGGGCTTTTTTACATTCGCTATAGAAGTAAATATTGATACACCCTTGCGCTAAATCAATGTTGCTCTATCAAGATACCATACACTAAGAAGACACGCTGCGCAGAGGTCGCCATGTCTTCAATAGTAATGATAAGACTACTTAAAACATCTATTTTGCTTGGATTATGCCTGATTGTGACGGGCCATGTATTAATTGTATCGAGCTACTTTACCAGCCAGTACGGTATTAAAGGCATTATTACTGCAGCAGCGTGCATTGCAATTGGTGTGTTTTTATCACTGCCAACTAAAATTTATTTAACCATATTATTAATGGAAGCAGAAAAGCGCTACTTGAAATAGTAGTAACCCCCTAGGGCTAAAAGCCGCTGAAACTTTCGACTTCTTTACTGCGTTGCTCAATTCTCTTTTTGGCTTTTTCAGCATCTTCAAATAACTTATTAATTGACTCACTGTTGTATATTTCAGGCGCTCGCTGAGGAAAAGGTTTTGCTGCAGATTTAGCACTGCCACTTAATATAGCTGTATCTTCGGCTACCACAACATTAATATCTGCAGGGTCAAGGTGCACTTCAACACTCTTGCCATTTTTATTTGGCACATCGGAGAAATGCCACTGCCCTTGCTCATCTTGCCACTTATAAATTTTACTTTGAGAGTCAGATGCTAACGGTGACGATGTGATTTTATCTCCTACTTTTTTAAGCTCAAGTGTGAGCTGTTCGAATGTATTAGATGAAAGCGCTACCACTTTATCTTTAATAGAAAAAGATTCATTTTTAATCAATGAGCTGGTGAGCCAAGGTTGCCCATTTGGCTTTTTAAGATAAAACAAAGAGATAAGAGCAATGACCATTACTGATATTGCTAAGTAGGTAAAGTATTTCATAGCGTTCCTGCTGTAAATTTAATCCTTTATTATCATTAATATAATAAAAAAACAGCAGTCAGGCAATTATTTTCACAAAATAAAAACGCAGCTTTAGCTGCGTTTTTAACTTTATAGCTTTGAATAATAAGGTAATTAAATTCCATCACCATCAATATGTAAGCCACACTCACGGTTCAACCCAAAAAAGCGAGTTTCTTCTTCGCTCATACCTGGCTCTAATTTACGCGTAGTATGTACATCACCCATCGACACATAGCCTTGCTCCCATAACGGGTGATATGGCAGGTCATGTTTAGTGAGGTATTGGTACACATCACGATTGTTCCACTCAATAATAGGATACACTTTTACTGTACCCCGGCTTATTTCTAAAACTTGTTTTTCAGCACGGCTCGACGATTGATCTCGACGCAAGCCACTAAACCAAGTGCTCGCGTTAAGCTCTTTTAAAGCACGCGTCATTGGCTCTACTTTATTGAGCTGGTTGTATTGCTTAATACCTTCTTCACCTAGCTCCCATAGTTTTCCAAACTTAGCCTCTTGCCAAGCAGGGCTTAACTGCGCTTTATACACTTTTAAATTAAGTGATAAACGCTCGCTCATCTGATCGATAAACTGATAGGTTTCTGGAAATAGATAACCCGTGTCTGTTAATACAACAGGTATATCGGGGCGCTGTGATGTCATTAAATGCAACATTACCGCTGCTTGAATACCAAAACTCGATGATAAAAACGCGGTGTCAGGCAAGTGCTCTAGCGCCCATGCAACGCGCTGCTCAGCATTCATGTTAGCCAGCAAACCATTCGCATCAGCTAACATAGCCTGTTGGCTTTGCTTATCTAGCTGTAATATGTTTTTAAATTCACTCATGGTCAATTTTAAACCTCACCAGCGCGGTGCGCTGCTTTTAAATTATGCGTAAAAATCGGTAACAGATACTTTTACTTCTGCAACAATACCCTTGCGAATAACAAAATCACCAAAGCATTCGCCTTCATTGCGCTCACTAACCCATTGCCCAATCAGCTTATCAAATGCCTCTAGGTAAACTTCTTCGCCCACATTTTCAAGATAAAGCTTAGGGATACGCGTACCCTCCGTATTCCCGCCAAGGTAAACGTTGTACTTACCTGGGCCTTTACCTACTAATCCAGCTTCAGCTAGCATGGCACGACCACAGCCGTTAGGGCAACCAACCACACGCATAATAATGCTGTCATTAGGTACTCCATGCTTGGCCAATAAGCCTTCTATTTTTTCAATTAAACTCGGTAAGTAACGCTCGGCTTCGGCCATCGCTAAAGGACAAGTCGGCAGTGATACACACGCCATTGAGTTTTTACGTTGCTCAGTGTCTTTGTCATCAATCAAACCGTGTTCACGCGCTATTTTTTCAATGATTGCTTTTTGATCCTCAGGTACACCGGCAATAATTAAGTTTTGATTGGCGGTCATGCGAAAATCACCTTGATGAATTTCTGCAATTTTACGACACCCTGTTTTCAGTGGCTTATTGGGGTAATCTAAAATACGACCACTTTGAATAAAGAGCGTTAAGTGATGTTTACCGTCAATGCCTTCAACCCAACCAATACGATCCCCTCGATGAGTAAACTCATAAGGGCGGCTTGGTGCAAAGCTCACGCCTGCACGTTTTTCAACTTCTGCTTTAAATACATCAGACCCAACACGGTCAAGTGTGTATTTAGTTTTTGCATTTTTACGATTTGAGCGGTTACCCCAATCACGCTGAACAGATACCACGTGCTCAGCAATTTTTAACGTATCTTCTAGGCTAATAAAGCCAAAGTCGTCCGCTTTACGCGGGTAGGTTGCTGTATCGCCATGGGTCATCGCTAGACCGCCGCCTACTAACACGTTAAAACCAACGAGTTTGCCATCCTCAGCAATCGCCACAAAGTTTAAATCGTTAGCATGTACGTCCACCTCATTATTAGGTGGTATCGTCACTGTGGTTTTAAACTTACGCGGTAAATAAGTTGAGCCTAAAATTGGCTCTTCTGTGGTTTCGCTTTTTTCGCCATTGAGCCAAATCTCTGCATACGCTTTGGTTTTAGGTAATAAGTGCTCAGAAATCTTTGCCGCCCACTCATACGCCTCCTGGTGTAACTCAGACTCAACCGGATTGGTAGTACATAACACATTACGGTTAACATCACCGGCGGTTGCAATAGAATCAATACCCACGCTATTAAGTAGCTGGTGCATACCTTTAATTTCAGGTTTTAATACACCATGAAACTGAAATGTTTGGCGCGTAGTTAAACGAATACTGCCATAGCTGGTTTTCTCCCCAGCAAATTTATCAATTGCTAACCATTGCTCGGGCTTAATAATGCCGCCAGGCATACGTGCACGCAGCATGACATTATGTAGTGGTTCTAGCTTTTGCTTAGCACGCTCGGGACGAATATCGCGGTCATCTTGCTGGTACATGCCATGAAAACGAATTAACTGGAAATTATCGGCAGTAAAACCACCGGTAATTTCATCTTTTAAATCTTGCGCTATAGTGCCGCGTAAAAAGTTACTTTCTCTTTTTAAACGTTCGTTATCAGAAAGCTTTACGGTTTTATCTTGTTCGCTCATTTTAAATCCTAAATTTGTTACAGTGACGGCTGTTAGCTTTTAATAAAATAAACAACGTGCACTTAGTACACGTCTTTCTGATAGCGATTTGCGCTACGCAAATCTTTTAAGTATTGATCGGCTTCTTCATTACTTTTGCCGGTATTTTCTGTGATGATATCAATTAAGGCATTGTGTACATCTTTAGCCATACGGTTTGCATCGCCACACACATAAAAATGAGCACCCGCTTCTAACCAGTCAAATACTTCTTTTGAGTTTTTACGTAACTTATCTTGCACGTAAACTTTTTCTGCTTGATCACGGCTAAACGCCACATCGACTTTACTTAACAAGCCTGATTTTAAGTAACCTTGAATTTCTACTTGGTATAAAAAGTCTTGGGTAAAGTGTGGGTTACCAAAAAACAGCCAGTTTTTACCCGTAGCCTCTCGCGCATCACGCTCTTGTAAAAAGGCACGGAACGGTGCAATACCTGTACCTGGCCCTACCATGATGATCGGTGTGTCATCATTTACTGGTAAGCGGAAGTTGTCGTTATGTTCACTAAATACTTTTACTTTACAGCCTTCTTGCGCACGGCGTGCTAAATAGCCTGAACAGCCACCTAAATGCTCTGTGCCAAACGCTTCAAACTCAACCAATGCAATAGTTAAATGCACTTCGTCCTCAACCTCGCTTTGGCTAGAAGCAATTGAATATAAGCGCGCTTGCAATTTACGTAGGCAATCAACCAGTGTTTGCGCCTCTAATTTAGCTGGGTTTTGTGCAACCACATCAAAAATTTGGCGAGGCTCAATATATTCGCGCATTGCGGCTTTATCTTCCACAAGCTTAAGAAGTTCAGGCGTGCCTGTAGCCGTGGCATATTTTTCGACAAAACCAGGGTACGATTGTGTCAGCTCTAGTTTTTCAATTAAGGCATCACGCACGCTAAGTTCTTCATCGCCAAGTTTAACGAGGCTAGTTGGATCAATTTGTGTTTGCGTTAGTAGCTCATCTACACGGGCTTCATCATTTAAAAAGTAAATGCCTAATGAGTCACCCGGCGTATAGGTAATGTCAGACCCTTCAAGTGAAATTTCAACATGGCGTACATCTTTGGTTGAGTCACGACCGGTAATTTTTTGCACTAAGCCTAGCTCTGCCGCAAACGGGTTTTGCTTAGTGTATTGGCTAGCCGCTGTTGTGGGTGTGCCAAATGGCATTGATACAACTTGGCCGCCTGTGGCATCTTGCTGAGCTTTTAAATCTGGTTCAAACGCATTTAACGCGCCCTCAATCCAAGTGGCGGCTTCATCATCGTAATCAACGTCTAGGTCGGCACGTTGATAAATAACCTCTGCACCGAGTTTAGTTAAACGCTCTTCAAAGTCTTTAGCGGTTTGACAGAAAAATTCATAGCTAGAATCACCTAAACCTAATACCGCGACTTTAACGCCATCAAGCTTTGGCGCTTTTTTGGTAATTAAAAATTCGTACAATGTTTCGGCATCTTCAGGTGGCTCACCTTCACCATAAGTTGATACAACAACGGTTAAAAACTTTTCTTTTTTCAATGCGGTTGGCTTGTAATCTGACATGCTAACCAGCTTTGCAGCTAACCCACGAGATTCAGCTTGCTCTTTAAGCTTAGTCGCCACCGCTTTAGCGTTACCTGTTTGTGAACCATACAAAATAGTAAGTACTGCTGCCTCAGGGGTTGCCGGTGTACCTGCAATTGGCGCACCTAGCGCTGCTGAATTAGCATTAGCAGCTAAATAGCCGCTAACCCACGCTTGCTGAATTGGATTAAGCTCAGCCACTAAACCTTGTAGCTTTTGTACTTGCTCTTGCGAAAGCGGACTTGCTAGCGCATTGAGTTGACCTAACAACATGAATTTTTCCTCATAACCCTGAACGTTAAACACAATGCTTGTTCACATTGTTTAAAATGAGTGCCACCTCATTCAGAAGGTTCTGTTGAGGTTAATTGAGTATGCAGGATAGCCGTCTAAGCATAGATAAAAAAAGAATAGAATCTGCTTTGATATTCCATTTAGTTATTAATCTCGTTAAAAACCAGTGAAATTAACCTAAAGGGTTTTTATTGCCTTTTATGAAATTCTAATTTAACAATTTTGTAACCTTTATAATCTAATGTATATTGCTTAAAAAAATAAATTAGGAACAAACATGTTACACGGTATATATAAAAATAAGTTACTTCTGAGCACGTTGTTATTGAGCTCTTTGCCTGCGATGGCTAATGTCGTCAATGGTAATTTTGAACAATGGACAGGCAACACTCCACAAGCGTGGACGGTGATTGATAGCGGTATTAACGTATCTGCCAATAGCACAGTCGTGAGTACAGGCTTACAAGCAGCTGTGATTAGCGTAAATACAGGCACACAAAGTAACACTGATTTTTTACAGCAAGTCGCAGTTGAAATGGGCAAAACTTATGAGTTCTCAGTGGATGTGTATCATACCGAAGGTCATCTTAAGGCCCGTTTATTTATAGATGGTTATCAAGGCTACTCAAACCCTGCTTTAACAAACCAGTGGCAAACCATAACTTACAGCTATACCGCTGATAGTAGTAAAACGATTGATGTCGGTTTACGCTTTTACGATACAAGCGGCTTTGATGGTAGTGAGTTAGTTTATGTTGATAACTTCTTACCTAATAATGATAGCGGCGGCGGTTCTCCAAGCTGCGCAGATAACAGCCTTACTTTTAACCTAACCACAGATAACTACGGCGAAGAAACCAGTTGGCAAATAACACACAACCAAGTCGGTATAGTTGCAAGCGGCAGTGGTTATGCCGCAAATACTCAATACACCGAACAGTTATGTTTAACCAATGGCGACTATACATTTACTATTAACGACAGCTACGGCGATGGTATTTGTTGCTCATTTGGCAGTGGCAGCTACGCCTTGAATAATGAAGCCACATTGCTTGCCAGTGGATCAAGCTTTCAAGCAAGTGAGTCTACCGCATTCTCATTAGGTGCTACTCAGCCAACACCGACGCCAACCGGCTACTATGTTACAACTCAAGGCTTAACTGGCTACACGCTAAAAACTGAGCTTTATAACATTATTAATAACCATAACGCTCAAGGGTATTCTGCTATTTGGAGTTTTTACGACGCATCAGCACGCGATAAATACTTTGAAAATGATAACAGTATTTTAGATATGTACAGTGAAAAGCCAAATGGAGTAGATAGCTACACTTATACCGCTGTAAGCGATCAGTGTGGCACCTACAATAGCGAAGCCGATTGTTATAACCGCGAACATTCATTTCCTAAAAGCTGGTTTGGCGGCACCATAGAACCAATGAACTCTGATGTTCATCATATTTACGCCACTGACGGCTATGTAAATTCAAAGCGTAGCAACTTCCCGTTCGGTGAAGTGGCCAGCGCTACGTTTACTTCAACCAATGGCAGTCAATTAGGTTCTGCAAGTAGTGCGATTAATTACACTGGTACTGTATTTGAGCCTATTGATGAATTTAAAGGTGACTTTGCTCGCGCTTATTTTTACATGGCTACACGCTACCAAAACGTAATCGGCTCTTGGCAAAATAACACTACGGCTAGTAATGCAGTACTTAACGGCTCTAGTAACCAAGTATTTGAAAATTGGGTCGTGGCTATGTTGTTAAAATGGCATAACAACGACCCCGTTAGCCAAATGGAATTAGACCGCAATCAAGCAGCGTTTGAATTTCAGGGAAATCGTAACCCGTATATCGACCACCCTGAATTTGTAGAAATGATTTGGTAAAAGGGCTTCGGGCTTCGGGCTTCGGGCTTCGGGCTTCGGGCTTCGGGCTTCGGGCTTCGGGCTTCGGGCTTCGGGCTTCGGGCTTCGCAGAAAAGTATATGCCTTTGCACTTGCAAAGGCTTTTCTTACGCCCATTTTATAATATTATTTTTTGCAATTAGGTTCGTAACACTCAACCCAAACTACGGCGCTATAGCTTACTTCTGCCAGCTAAAGGCTTACGGCTGAAAGCTTACCGCTAAAAACTGCTCTAAACGTAAAAAGCCCCAGCTAATGCCGGGGCTTTTCATAAAACAGACTTAATTAAAAATTAAGCTTGTTTTGGACGTTCAACAACATCTACCAAAGTCCAAGATTTGTTCTTAGAGATTGGAGCGCATTCACGGATAGTAACTACGTCACCCGCTTTTGCAGTGTTATTTTCGTCATGTACGTGTAACTTAGTCGTACGTTTGATGAATTTCCCATAGATTGGGTGCTTCACGTAACGTGCGATAGCAACAGTGAAAGATTTTTCCATCTTGTCGCTGATTACACGGCCTTGAAGAGTACGAATTTTATCGCTCATTATTGACCTGCCTTCTGGTTAATAATTGTTTTTACACGCGCGATATCGCGACGTACTGTTCTTAGCGTGTGTGTCTGAGCTAACTGACCAGTGCTTGCTTGCATGCGCAGGTTAAACTGCTCACGAAGAAGACCTAGAAGTTCAGCATTTAGCTCTTCTACGCTTTTATCTTTTAGTTCGCTTGCTTTCATCACATTACCGTCCGAGTTACGAAAGTTGTTTTGAATGGCAGTTTACGAGCAGCAAGGTTAAACGCTTCACGAGCAAGCTCTTCTGAAACACCTTCCATTTCGTAAAGTACTTTACCAGGCTGAATTTCAGCAACCCAATATTCAACAGAACCTTTACCTTTACCCATACGAACTTCAAGAGGTTTTTCTGTGATCGGCTTGTCAGGGAAGACACGGATCCAGATTTTACCTTGACGTTTCACGTGACGCGTCATAGCACGACGAGCTGCTTCGATTTGACGAGCAGTCATGCGGCCACGACCAGTAGCTTTCAAACCGAAAGTACCGAAGCTTACTTTGTTACCGTTTTGCGCTAGACCACGGTTGCGGCCTTTATGCATTTTACGGAATTTTGTACGTTTTGGCTGTAACATTACTCGCTACCTCTACTTAGCACTTTTTTTGGCTTTCTTTGGTGCGCGTTTAGCTGGCTTCTCTTGCTCTTGTACTAGTGGTAAACCACCAATAACTTCGCCTTTGAAGATCCAAACTTTAACACCAATGATACCGTAAGTGGTTAAGGCTTCAGAAGTTGCGTAGTCGATATCAGCACGAAGAGTATGTAGAGGTACACGACCTTCACGATACCATTCTGAACGTGCGATTTCTGCGCCGCCAAGACGACCGCTAACTTCAACTTTAATCCCTTTAGAACCGATGCGCATTGCATTTTGTACCGAACGCTTCATAGCGCGACGGAACATAACACGACGCTCTAGCTGAGAGGCAATGCCGTCTGCTACTAGTTGTGCATCTAGTTCTGGTTTACGTACTTCAGAAATATTAATCTGAGCAGGTACACCAGCGATTTTAGTTACCGCTTGACGTAATTTTTCTACGTCTTCGCCTTTTTTACCGATAACAACACCCGGACGAGCCGTGTGAATAGTTACTCGGATAGATTTTGCTGGACGCTCAATAACGATTTTAGACACAGAAGCCGCTTTTAATTCCTTAGTAAGGAATGTACGTACTTTGTGATCGCCAAAAAGCTGTGCAGAGAAATCTTTTGAATTCGCGTACCAGGTAGAAACCCAAGGTTTAGATATACCTAGGCGAATACCAGTAGGATGAACTTTTTGTCCCATTACTTATATCTCCTAGCTATCTGAAACCACAACAGTGATGTGGCTTGTACGCTTAAGGATGCGGTCTGCGCGTCCTTTAGCACGTGGCATAATACGTTTCATTGTTGGACCATCGTCCACAAAAATCGTTGTTACACGTAGCTCATCAATGTCAGCACCTTCGTTATGCTCTGCGTTAGCAATAGCAGACTCAAGTACTTTCTTAACTAATACAGCCGCTTTTTTCGGGCTGTACGCCAGGATTTCTAGTGCGCGATCGACAGGTAACCCGCGGATCTGATCTGCAACTAGACGTGCTTTTTGCGCCGAACCAGAGGCGAATTTATGTTTAGCTAATGCTTGCATTTATCTTCCCCTCTTAACGTTTCTTCGCTTTCTTATCCGCAGCATGGCCACGGTAAGTGCGAGTTGGTGCAAATTCACCTAGTTTGTGACCGATCATTTCGTCAGAAACGAAAACTGGTACATGCTGGCGACCATTATGGACAGCAATGGTCAATCCGATCATGTTAGGTATGATCATTGAACGACGGCTCCAAGTTTTAATTGGCTTCTTTTCACCGCTTTCCAAAGCTTTCTCTACCTTCTTCAGCAAGTGTAGGTCTATAAAAGGACCC
The DNA here is from genome assembly GCF_054968565.1 of Pseudoalteromonas sp. G5_S1_54_S4. Classification (NCBI taxonomy): domain Bacteria; kingdom Pseudomonadati; phylum Pseudomonadota; class Gammaproteobacteria; order Alteromonadales; family Pseudoalteromonadaceae; genus Pseudoalteromonas; species Pseudoalteromonas sp. G5_S1_54_S4. Next base: position 43,330 of record NZ_JBQKUL010000014.1, read on the forward strand.
TTCTTGAGAGAGCGTGGCATGGCTATTCCTCAATATTACTTAGTACGACGACGTACTATAAATTTATCCGTACGCTTGTTCTTACGCGTCTTAGCACCTTTAGTCGGCTTACCCCATGGAGACACAGGATGACGACCACCAGATGTACGACCTTCACCACCACCGTGTGGGTGATCAACCGGGTTCATGGCAACACCACGAACTGTCGGACGAATACCACGCCAGCGATTTGCACCTGCTTTACCAAGTGAACGAAGCATATGCTCAGCATTGCCTACTTCACCTAGTGTCGCACGACAATCAGATTCAACTTTACGAACTTCGCCTGAACGAAGACGTAATGTTACATATTGACCATCACGTGCAAGGATTTGAACATATGCACCAGCAGAACGTGCAATTTGAGCACCTTTACCTGGTTTAAGTTCTACGTTGTGAACAGTCGAACCTACAGGCATATTACGCATAGGTAATGCATTACCAGGTTTGATTGGTGCATCAACACCAGACTGGATTGCATCGCCAGCTTTTAAGCCTTTTGGTGCGATAATGTAACGACGCTCACCGTCTGCATATAATACAAGAGCGATGTTTGCGCTACGATTTGGATCATATTCTAAACGCTCAACAGTGGCTGGAATGCCATCTTTAGTACGTTTAAAATCGATTAAACGGTAATGCTGCTTATGACCACCACCGATATGACGAACCGTAATACGACCATTGTTATTACGACCACCTGATTTAGAGTTTTTCTCTAATAGTGGTGCGTAAGGTTTACCCTTATGTAAATCTGGGTTAACCACTTTAACTAGGTGACGACGACCCGCAGAAGTTGGCTTACACTTTTGAAGTGCCATAATTCTAACTCCCCTTATTACTCGGCGCCGCCGACAAAGTCCAGCTCGCTACCTTCTTTAAGAGTAACGTAAGCTTTCTTCCAGTCGCTACGACGACCGAAACGCATGCCAGTACGTTTTGTTTTACCCTTAACGTTAAGTGTGCGAACACCAGTTACTTCTACTTCAAAAAGCTTCTCAACTGCCGCTTTAACTTCAGCTTTAGTTGCGTCATTTGCTACTTTGAAAACAATCGTGTTGTTTTCTTCAGCAGCGATTGTGCTTTTTTCAGAGATGTGTGGAGCAAGGATCACTTTTAAAAGACGTTCTTCACGGATCATGCTAGCGCCTCCTCAAGTTGCTTAACAGCAGCAGCTGTAATTAGTACCTTGTCGAAAGCAATTAAGCTTACAGGATCGATACCAGCTACATCACGTGTGTCAACCTTGTACAGGTTACGTGCCGATAAGAAAAGATTTTCATCTACTTCTTCAGTCACGATAAGAACATCTTTAAGCTCAAGTTCTTTAAGCTTAGCAACTAGTTCTTTAGTTTTTGGTGCTTCAAGACCAAAACTTTCAACAACGATTAAACGCTCTTGACGAACTAATTCAGATAAGATGCTTTTGATCGCACCGCGGTACATTTTACGGTTTACTTTTTGGCTGTGGTCTTGTGGTTTAGCTGCGAAGCTAACGCCACCTGAACGCCAAATTGGACTACGGATTGTACCAGCACGTGCACGGCCAGTACCTTTTTGAGCCCATGGTTTTTTACCACCACCGCTTACTTCAGAACGTGTCTTCTGAGCACGAGTACCTTGACGAGCACCTGCTGCGTATGCAACAACTACTTGGTGTACTAATGCTTCGTTAAACTCACGTCCAAAAGTAGCTTCAGAAACTTCAAGAGCGCCAGAAGCGTCTTTAATTGCTAATTCCATCACTAAATCTCCAGGACTTATGCTTTAACAGCTGGTTTAACGATAACGTCACCGCCGATAGCGCCAGGTACTGCACCTTTAACTAAAAGCAGGTTACGCTCAGCGTCAACGCGAACTAGTTCAAGGTTCTGAGTTGTTACTTGCTCATTACCCATTTGACCGGCCATTTTCTTACCTTTAAACACCTTACCAGGTGATTGGTTTTGACCGATTGAACCAGGAGCACGGTGAGATAGAGAGTTACCATGTGTAGCGTCTTGCATGCTGAAATTCCAGCGCTTAACACCACCTTGGAAACCTTTACCTTTAGAAGTACCGGTTACGTCAACTTTGTTGATTTCGTTGAATAATTCAACCGTAAGCTCTGCGCCTACTTCAAAATCGCCTTCACCACCATTTAGGCGGAATTCCCACAGACCGCGACCCGCTTCAACACCAGCTTTAGCGAAGTGACCCGCTGTTGCTTTGTTTACACGGCTTGCTTTTTTAGTGCCTGCGGTTACTTGAAGCGCGTTATAACCGTCTGTTGCGTCAGATTTGATCTGAGCAATGCGGTTAGGAGTCGCTTCAATAACTGTCACAGGGATAGATACACCATCTTCAGTGAAGATACGTGTCATACCCACTTTACGACCGACTAGACCTAATGCCATTTTCCTAAAACCTCTCTAATCTTCCGATTAACCCAGGCTGATTTGAACATCAACACCAGCAGCAAGGTCTAAACGCATAAGTGCGTCTACAGTCTTGTCAGTTGGTTCTACGATGTCGATCAGACGTTTATGGGTGCGGATCTCGTACTGATCACGCGCGTCTTTATTAACGTGCGGTGATGTAAGTACAGTAAAACGTTCAAAGCGTGTAGGTAGTGGAATTGGACCACGTACTTGTGCGCCAGTGCGTTTCGCAGTTTCCACGATTTCCGCCGTTGATTGGTCAATCAAACGGTGGTCAAAAGCTTTTAGGCGAATACGAATGCGTTGATTTGACATTCTTAAACCTCAATATAAAGAGCATTTAAAGAGCATAAAAAAACGACCGAAACAATCTTAATAATTAAGATGCCGGTTGTTAGATTATATCTACGTTGAGTTCCAAATCGGAACTCCTGTTTATTAGCTTGAAATCCAAGCTTAATTTATTCTTTCTTGTTCCCGAGGGAATTTTGAAAGCCTGCGTATTATAATGATGCTGGTGATAAATGCAACAACTATTTAGACATAATTGCTTTGCAATTGTCGTTTAAATAACAGTCAAGTTTAACAATAGTGAACGTAATGGAAGTGATGATGTCACTATAATGTCATAGCTTGTCGATTAATCTGCAGAGGATTTTTTAGATAATATGTTATCCTATGCGCTAATTTTGCTGTTATATACCCATATTGATTTGGGTAACTACTCTCTTATGGTGAGTCAATGCGTATTTTAAATTATGGTTTAAATCTTATCTCTGGTGGTATTAGCCGTTTGTTTGTTAAAAGCAAAGTACTGCCTGAAAAGCCGTTAGAGCAATTTGAGTTAAACCCTAAAAACCCGACCTTTTATATAGTGCGTTTAAATTCACGCTTTGATTTAGCGGCACTCGCGCGTGTATGTAAACGAAATGGTTTACCCGACCCAACCGAGCAGCAAGTGTTAGGTGACCAAGCGTTAGATCGTTTTATTGGCATTAAAAACCCACCACCGTTATTTGGTAATAAAGAAAAGCCTACCAATGCATTAGATCAGGGCAAGCAAATCATTGAGCACTTATTAAATAGTGGCCAAAAAAATGTGCAGGTTGTGCCTGTGACTATTTTATGGGGCAGAGCACCGGGTAAAGAGAAGCCAGGACTGAGCACTTTACTTTCGCACTCACTTACGCCCAGCTGGTTTAGAAAAATATTTGTTGTACTTTTTTCAGGTAGAGACAACTTTATTCGTTTTAGCCAACCACTTGATTTATCACTACTGGTGAACGAAAAAGCCGATGTAAATGAACTTCCTCATAAACTACTTCGCGTAGCTAGAGTACACTTTAAGCGCCAGAAGCTGGCTGCCACAGGGCCTAAAATCCCATCTCGAGATCAATTATTTAGCTCACTACTGGCATCCCCAACGATAAAAAAAGCGATTCAAACTGAAGCGTCTGAAAAAAATATTAGCCAAGCCCAAGCGCGACAAAACGCATTAAAGCTTCTTGATGAAATTGCTGCTAATTACAGCGACGCCACCATTCGCGTTGCCGATCGCATATTAACCTGGCTTTGGAACAAGCTGTATAATGGGATTGATATAAAGTACACCGAGCAAATCCATGACCTAACCAACAAAGGCCATGAAATAATCTACATGCCGTGTCATCGTAGTCATATGGATTACTTGCTACTGACCTACTCTATTTACCATCAAGGGCTTGTTCCACCGCATATTGCAGCGGGTATTAACTTAAACTTTTTCCCAGCCGGTGGCATATTCCGCCGCAGTGGCGCGTTTTTTATTCGCCGCTCGTTTGCTGGTAATAAACTTTACTCAGCGGTATTTAAAGAATACTTAAGCCAGTTATTTATCAAAGGTTACTCGGTAAAGTTTTATACCGAGGGTGGGCGCAGCAGAACGGGACGTTTACTCCCCCCTAAAACCGGCATGCTCGCAATGACAATGCAAGCCATGTTGCGCGGTATAGACAGACCTATATCTATTGTGCCGGTATATATTGGTTACGAGCACGTCATGGAAATCAATACCTATTTAAAAGAGCTGGCTGGGAACGATAAAAAAGGCGAGTCGATATTAGGTATTTTTAAAGCAATTAAAAATTTAAAAAACTATGGTCGTGGTTATTTAAACTTTGGCGACCCTATTTCTATCAATCAGTATTTAAATGATAACCAGCCTGACTGGCGTGAATCAATTCATGCAACCGATGTGCAAAAACCACAATGGTTAGGGCCGCAGGTGGCTAACCTTGCTGATCAGGTTATGGTTAAAATTAACAATGCCGCCGCACTTAACTCAGTTAACTTACTGGCGATGATACTGCTGGTAAACGATAAGCAGGCATTGAGTAAGCCAAAGCTGTTAGCTCAGCTTGAGTTTTACTTACGATTGCAACGTGATGCCAGCTATAGCAGTAAAATAACCGCACCAGATGAAACACCAGAGCAGCTACTTGAACATGCCTTAAAACTTAACAAGTTTGACGTGATCAGTGATGAGTTTGGCGAAATAATTGCGATAAGCGATAAAGAAAAAACCTTATTCAATTATTACCGTAATAACATTTTACATATTTTTGCGGTGCCTAGTTTAGTGGCGCTGCATTTATTTAAGCAACATCAAAGCACCGTAACTCAGTGCCATCAGCTGGTGAAATCTTTTTATCCATTGTTTGCTAAAGAGTGGTACTTGCAAGAGTTAGATGAGAGCTACGTTACTCGTATTTTAACTAACTTTAGTGATCAAGGCTTAATTGTGCTTGATGGTGATAACATTAAAGTGACTCAAAATAACGATAGCTTTGCCAAACTCGAAATGCTCGGTCGTGCATTGAGCTTTACTTTGCAACGTTATGCGATTGTGATTGGCTTTATTCAAACCAGCCAAGGGATTGAAAAAGCAGAGCTTGAACGTGAAAGCTATGTGCTGGCGCAGCGCTTGGGTACGTTACATGGCATTAAAACGCCGGAGTTTTTTGACAAAAAGGTACTCAGTAGCTTTATTTCAAACCTACGCGAACAAAAGCTGATTAGTGAATCAGACAGTGGCTTACAAGGCAGCTCAGCGTTGTGCGAGACTTACAAGCAACTACAAACGCTATTACCGGCACGCATTTGGCAGTCAATAACAGATATTGTGCACGCTCAATGCAAGTAAAATAAAGCCATACCCACTATATTGAAGGTATTCAATATAGTGGGTATTAGGATTAGCGCTGGCGCATTACCCCTTCTTGAATAGTAGAGGCTACCAAGTTTCCTTGGCGGTCAAAAAACTGCCCACGTACCAGCCCTCTTCCTGAGCTCGCGCTTGGGCTATCAATAGTATATAAAATCCAATCATCCATTCTAAACGGACGATGAAACCACATAGCATGGTCAATCGTCGCCACTTGCATATTCGGCTGCATAAACGATACGCCATGTGGTTGTAATGCGGTTGGTAAAAATTCAAAGTCGGACGCATACGCTAATAAATAGTTATGAATACGTTGATCGTCAGGCATATCGCCATTGGCTTTAAACCAAATATGTTTTACTGGTTCGATGGCTTCTGGCTTAAAGGGGTTATGAAAATTCACTGGGCGCATTTCTATCGGCATTTCACGAATAAACTTATTACGGATTGCTTCTGGAATATGCTGTGCATTTTCTTGATAAAACTCTAATGAAGAACGTAGCTCTTCAGGGGCAGGAACATCTGGCATGGTCGCTTGATGCGATAACCCTTGTTCATCACCTTGAAACGACGCCGTCATGTAAAAAATAGGCTTACCGTACTGAATCGCGCTAACACGACGCGTACTAAAACTTTTACCATCGCGAATCGTTTCAACGTCATACACTATCGGCTTTGCAGCATCGCCTGGGCGTAAAAAGTAAGAATGTAATGAGTGAACAATTCGCCCCGCTGGCAGTGTTTCTTTGGCTGCTGAAAGCGCTTGCCCCATAACTTGACCGCCAAACACCGCTCTAAAACCTAAGTCTTGGCTTTGTCCTCGGTATAAACCTTGTTCAATTTCTTCAAGTGATAACAACGACAATAAATCATCTAATACTTGGCTCATTATTTCTTCCTCAATCCCCTAATTTCTAAATGATACTATACAATACTGGAAAAATACCAACACACTGAGTGAGGAAAACTAATATGGCTTTTTGGCTATTTAAAACCGAACCCGACGCCTTTTCAATTGATGACTTAAAGTATGCACCCGAACAAACCACGTTATGGGAAGGCGTGCGAAACTACCAAGCGCGTAACTTTATCCGCGATGATGTTAAACAAGGTGATTTAGTGATGATTTATCATTCTAGCTGTAAACAGGTTGGCGTTGCGGGAATAGGAATTGTCACTAAAGCCGCTTACCCTGATCCGACTCAGTTTGACTTAAGTAGCGATTATTATGATGCCAAAGCAACCGTTGAGACCCCCCGTTGGTTTGTGGTGGAAGTAACCTACCATTCTCATCTCAGTAGCATAGTGAGCTTGCAAGCAATTAAGGCAAATGAGTCAGTGACAGACATTGCTCTTAAAAAAGGGGGACGTTTATCGGTCATGCCAGTGACCGAAAATGACTGGAATGAAATCTTGAACATGGCTTAATAGTCGCAAAGGTAACATACATTTTGCCATTAAAAAGGCACTCCACCAGCGCAGCATAGCTTGGCTCAATTTCTCTTATGCCCTCAGATTTGCTATGATCTGCGGCTTGTGCGCACTGGAGGAAAAATGAAATTACTATACTGGTTAGATGAATGGTTAACTCTCAGCGATAATGAGAAGCAAGCAAAACTACCTACCTCTGGTGGGGATTTACTCGGTGATGTGTATGTAAAATATCACTTTGTTGATCTCAACAAACCCCTGCTTTTTACTTTTTCACCTGCCGGTACTGATGTACAAGAGCGTGATTTGAACGAAGACTTTGCACCTTGGGGCTATCATTTAGCACAAAAACAAAACGTTAATATTATTGCGTTTCAGCATTTGGGTAAAAGTAATTGGTTTCGTAACCGCAATTTAATCTTTTTTATTGAGCAACTATCAACCCTACTCTCTCCTTTTGAAACCAAGCTAGGCTATGGACTTAGTCGTGGCGGCTTTGCTGTGGGTGCATTTGCTAAATTACTCAAACTCGACAAAGTACTGCTTTTCCATCCTGTTAGCACTAAAAACAAACTTATCGCCCCTTGGGATGACCGCTCAAGTACCGACATTGCCCAGCAATATGACTGGCAAGGTGACTACCATGATTTAGATTTAGGGGATGCACAGGGCTACATTATTTATGACCCAACCAACCGCATTGACCGCCAACACGCTAAACGCTACCAGCAGCTCACTCACTTACGCGTGTTTGGGATGGGGCACGGCACCCATGCCACTTATTTAAATAAGTTTGGGTTTTATAAACAAGTGGCTGTTGATTTTATTGCTAATCAACAAATCGACATTGCACAATTTAGGCTACAAACAAAAACACTGCGTTTAAAAGAGGATTATTATAAAAAACTTAATAAAGCCAATGCTAATTCGCCGCATCGTCAAGCGTTATTAAGTACCGCTCACACTATTTTAATCGACGAAAAAGCAGCGCACGTGCAAGAGAACCAAGAAAAAATTGATATTCAACCTTTAATAGACGTAGCCATTAAGCATCAAGATGAAAATCCAAATGATGCCATTAAACTATTAGAAGTGGCTCAACAGCTAGCGCCAGACGACCCGCTGGTTGAGCATAAGCTGAGACAATTAGAATAAGTAACAAAAGGTACTCATTCTTTACTTTTTCTTGGCGTGCCCTTGCTTGGGCACAATCGAAAAGTAAAGAATCAGCGCTATCCACGAAAAGAAGATAGCGCCTACTAGCCAGCCATTTTTTTCATGGCCTTGGCTACGCTTACTGTTAAGGATTATCATAATAGGGAAAATGTAAGCACATAAAACGATAATTAAAAACGCAATTTCAGTCATTATTTTTCCAAGCTAGGCCAGTCAACTTCATTACTCAATACTCGCTCTTGCGCAATGTAATGCAAAATATCTCCGGCGTTTACTGCATAATCTAAAGGCGGATTTAAATCCATATTTTTTGCACTTAAATTATGAGCCACACCTAACAATATTGCATCATGATCGTACTTAAAGTGATGAAATAATTTACCAAACTCCATGGTTTTTACATTACTAGGGATTTGTAAACTAAACTGCGTATCACCATGCAAGGTTGATAATAGTTCCTCTTGTACACGACTTGAGCCTGGGTCTTGCATTGAGCGCACTAAAATCTCTGCCGATTTAGTACTGCTACACTCTACGTTGTGGCAATGTTCTAATAACATTTCAACTTTTGTTTCATCAAAAAAGTGCGCACTTATGTGGCATTCTTCTTTGACTAAACGGCTAATACGCAATGCAGTGGTAAATGTTTGGTCGTCATCTTGGCCATCAATAATCACTTTATCCGCGTGGCGAATGGCAACGCGCTCTAATTCATCCAAATCGGTGAAACTGGTTAGGCGAGCAAAATCAACATTCTCATTACTTAAAAAGGGATGCTCTATTTGTTCAGTAACCGCTAATAAAATACGGCGATCAGTCCGCTTAGTATCAGCCAAAATGTAGTCGATCATTTTTTTGGTACGAGCATTATGCCAACCAAAAATAATAATATGATTGCTACTGTGAGCAAAGTTTTTATCACCAGTCATAGCGCGCCTAATTAAGTAAGTTACTGTTTGTCCTGTTTTACCCAACAAGACACCAAATAAAGCCAAACCAAAAGGTATTTGTATTAATGCGACAACCCAACGACCTAAGTCAGTTGATGGACTTAAATCCCCATACCCTACCGTTGAAGTGGTTACCGTGTAGTAGTAAAAAAAAGTACCCGGTGAAAGCAGTGCCTGCTCATTTGCCACTAATAATAAGCACCAAGTAAGCAGCATATGTAAAGATGTTGCTATTACAACAGACTGCCAACTTACCTGATCAATATGGCTGCGCAACAGCACAACAATACGTTTAAAAATATGATGCATAATTTTTTGTTAATCGATTGATTATTTAAATCATTTAGTAACACGATACTGCACATGATAACACTTAAGCAACGTTTTACTGTAATCGAAATATTCACGGTTCGTTATGAAGAAAAATAAGAGTAAACTATAGTTATAAAGTTATGAGGAAAAATATGGGTCTATTATGTCAGGTGTTTTAGCGTCAGTTGATCAGCGTACTCAGCTTGTAGGCGAAAATCGTTTAGAGTTGCTACTTTTTTATTTGCATAGCCGCCATTTATTTGCACTCAATGTATTTAAAATAAAAGAAGTGGTAAAGCTTCCCCGTTTAAGCAAAATACCGCACTCTCACCCTAAGGTAACCGGTGTAGCCAATATACGCGGTGAATCTATCCCAGTGATTGACCTTCGCCAAGCCATTTCTATGGCTAAAAAAGAATATGGTGAAGATTGTAATCTGGTCATAACTGAATATAACCGTACCACACAAGGTTTTTTAATTGGCAAGGTTGATCAAATCATGAATATGACCTGGTCTGACATTATGCCGCCACCCAGCTCTGTGGGTAAAAATCATTATATTACGGCACTAACTAAAGTGCAGCGTGATGGCCAAGAGCAATTAGTTGAAATTATTGATGTAGAAAAAGTGCTTGCTGAAATAGTTGAGTACGAAGTCAATATTACTGATGGGGTGTTGGATGAAACCATAGTAAACGAATTTGCAGGACGCAAAATATTGCACGCCGATGATTCGCCAACAGCACGTAAACAAGTTAGCGATACGTTATCGCAGCTTGGCATCGAAATTATTCCTGCCAGTAATGGCCTAGAAGCCCTACAAATGCTCAAAAGCTGGGCTGATGAAGGACGCGATGTTGAAAAAGAGCTGCTAATGGTGATTACCGATGCCGAAATGCCTTCAATGGATGGCTATCGCTTAACCTATGAAATACGTAACGACAACCGCTTAAAAAACTTACATGTGGTGCTTAACACGTCCCTGAGTGGCAGCTTTAACCAAGCCATGGTGGAAAAAGTAGGCTGTAATGCATTTTTATCAAAATTTCAGCCCGACTTACTCGTTCAAGAAGTACAAAATCGCTTAAAGCAAGTGCTTGGTGATTCATAATTGAGCATAACTAGCAAATACCGACCAAGGTAAGTATTTGCTAGCGACATTCCCTCATCAACAACCTTTAAAAAGTCTGCTTTACTGAGCGTTTATTCAAAGCGGTGTTTGCTAATCCTAAGATTTCATGATTAATTAACAAATAAGTTTTCACTAACTCGTTATTAATTATGCTTAATAAAGTTGCCAGTCCATTTACCAAGCTCGTCGAGCGCTACTTACCCGACCCATTTATATTTGTTATTTTGCTCACCATTATTACTTTAGTCATTGCGAATTTAGCGACCCCTGCAACCACACTTGAGGTAATAACATCATGGGGTAGCGGGTTTTGGAACTTACTGAGCTTTGCCATGCAAATGCTGTTGGTATTAGTAACAGGCTACATGCTTGCCAGTACCTCGTTAATAAGTATGTTACTAACAAAATTAGCAACGCTTGCTAATACGGCCCCAAAAGCCATTATTTTAGTGACATTTATTTCGCTTTTAGCAAGCTGGCTAAATTGGGGGTTTGGCTTAGTAATTGGGGCTTTATTTGCTAAAGCGATTGCTAAGCAGACTCGAGTGGATTACCGGCTATTAGTGGCAAGTGCCTATTCAGGCTTTGTAGTATGGCACGGCGGATTGGCAGGCTCCGTACCACTCACCATTGCCAGCGAAGGGCATTTTTCACAGGCGACTATGGGTATTATTGGCACACAGCAAACCTTATTCGCAGGCTTTAACATTGCGATTCTGATTGGCTTATTTATTATTATGCCGCTGGTTAACCGCTACATGCTACCGAGTGAAAAAGACAGTGTTTATGTTGACCCATCACTGCTTGAAAACACACCACCTGATAAAGTAACAATAACACGCCCTGCTCAGCATTTAGAACAAAGTAAGCTATTAGGTATGGGCATTGGTTTAATCGGACTTGCCTACTTAGGTTATTACTTTTTTATCGCAGGTGGCGGCTTAAACCTCAATAGTGTAATTGCCCTGTTTTTGTTTATGGCAATCACTCTGCATCAAACACCCCATAATGTGCTTAATAGCTTGCAACAAGCGATTCCAAGTGGCGCAGGAATTGTAATTCAGTTCCCTTTTTATGCTGGCATTATGGCGGTCATGGTAGATACTGGACTGGCGCAACAAATATCACAGGGCTTTATAGCCATAGCGGATGCTGATAGCTTGCCATTTTACAGTTTCATTAGTGCAGGCCTTGTGAATATATTTGTACCATCAGGTGGTGGCCAGTGGGCGGTGCAAGCGCCTATTGTTATCCCTGCAGCACAAGAGCTTGGTGCAGATATGGCGCGGGTTGCTATGGCTGTGGCGTGGGGAGATGCGTGGACTAATTTAATTCAACCCTTTTGGGCATTACCGGTATTAGCCATTGCAGGATTAAAAGCTAAAGACATTATGGGCTTTTGCGTGGTACAGCTGATTATTACTGGGGTGTTTATTTCGTTGGTATTAAGCTTTTACTAATATAATCGGGCTGTAACTCATATTACAGCCCGCACTTATTTAGCTCGATAAAATCTTCATCGGTAAGCTTAAAATTGCATTTTCAGAGTCAGCAAAGTGCATCATCACCGCTACATGGCCAGCAACCACCAGCGCATACATGACCGCTGAAAAGCCTTGGCCATATCTATCTAATGGCAATAAATGCGAGTAATGGCGGCCGCGCCATTCAAACACGATTTCCAGCGCACCGATGAATAAGAAGAACACTAATAGCATGAGGCCAAACGTGTAACTTAGCCATAAACCAAATAACACACCAAGCAAGCACACGCTTAAGCCTATCCAAGATCGCATTGAAAAGCTAATGCTTTTTAGTACATGCCCGCCATCAAGCGGTAAAATAGGCAGTAAATTGAATAAATTAAGCAGTGCACTAAGCACCGCAACACCTGCAAATATTTCCATTTCCGTAGCGTAATAAAGCACTACACCAAGTACAGAAGTAAACAAACCAAAGGCAGGCCCCATTAGTGATATAACCACATCTTGCCAGCGCGTAGTTATTTTATCGTCGCTAACAGCCAAGCCACCAACAAACGGAATTAAGTAAAACCCTTTGGTTTTAATGCCAAAATACTTCATAGCGCGCACATGGCCGTATTCATGTATTACCAAACAAGCAATCAGCATTAACGCAAACTCAATGGTAAACAGCCAGGCATAACCTGCTACTGATGCGCTCGCTAGCACCACTTTAACCACCTTGGCACTTTTAAATAACTTAAAACCTAGCGCCGCAAGCCCCAAAAACCCTTTTTTAGATTCGCCTTGCGCCGCCACAGGCAAAGCTAACTGAGTGGCAAACTGATTATCTACAAATAGCGCAATACTCTGTTGGTTAACGTCACTGCTATCAATACCAATTAGCTGCTCATCAAGCATAAACTCAACATAGTTTTCACGTGGGTTTTCAAATGCAATCGCTTGCTGATCATGAAATATTTTTACAATTTGTTGCTTATCTAGCATAAGCGTAAACGGTTGTTCGGCTAGATTCAGATCGATTTTTATCATTGTTATATCAGTTCGCTTAATTAGGGGCGCTATTTTGAGGCAGAAAAATCCAGTCGATAGCAAGGCAAAAACTTCGTTATTTAGTTGCTTTAAAGAAGAATTTTTTAACGCAGCTCGCGTCTGGTTTGTCCCCTCAAAATGATTAAGTATTATTGCGGCTTGGTATTATAACCATTATAAATTATGGCGCTAGTATACCTACCCACCTAAAAAACACGAGCAAGATAGAATAATTTGTCGATTGGATTTTGCTGATATTTAAAATTTAAAACAGCAATTAATACTGACAAAAACAATTCAAGCGACTATTTTTAAAACAGAAGGATATAAATTACGACCGTTAAGTTAAGGACAACAATGCACACAAAATTACCAAACATACTCGTTGTCGATGACTCAAAAGCCATTTTGATTGTCATGAAAGCTATTTTTAATGAACTCGAAATGTCGCAATCCACAACCACCTGTTTAAACCCTGTTAAAGCACTTGAAAAAGTAAAAGCTGATATAAACTATTTTGATGCCATATTTACCGATCTTAATATGCCAGAAATGGATGGCATGGAGCTGATCCGTAACTTAGGTGAAATAGGCTATTGCGGTGCAATTGTTATTATTTCTGAAATGGATCCTAAAATAATCAGCCTAGCCGCTGACCTCGCTAAACAGCACAATGTGCATTTAATTGGCAACCTATCTAAGCCTGTGCAACTCAATCAGGTAAATACGTTACTTACCAAAATCGCTCAGTTAAACAGCCACACACTTGTAAAAGAGCGCCCAATCACTAAAGAAAAACTAATTAAAGCATTAAAAAATAATGAAATAACACCTTACTATCAACCTAAAATAAATATAAACACCAATCAAATACAAAGTGTTGAAGTGCTGGCTCGCATTGTTTCAAGTAAAGACGAGCGAGTTATTTTACCGAGCCGTTTTATCAGCTTGGCTGAGCAATGCGATTTAATCAATGACATTACGTTTACGCTATTTGAAAAAGCCTGTGGTGACATCAAGCAACTAAAAGAGCAGCTAGGTACAAATTTGAAATTGTCATTTAACTTATCGCCGTGTCAGTTAGATGATTTAAACAGCCCCAATAAGTTATTACAGCTTCTACAAAAACATGATGTTTTACCCAGTGATGTGGTGCTTGAAATAACCGAGCAGCATGCCCTTTCAAGCTACACACAACTCGAAACCTTAAATAGATTAAGAATATTCGGCTTTGGTATTTCACTCGATGACTTTGGCACTGGTTTTACTAATATTAACCAACTGAAACAGCTGCCATTTACAGAAGTAAAAATAGATCGCTCTTTTATCAGCCACATAGAAACCGATAAGTTTTCTCAAGTGGTAGTCAGTTCACTAATTAATATGACAACCCAAGAGCAACTTGAATTAGTGGCCGAAGGGGTTGAGCGCCCCGAAGAGCTGGCCTACCTCAAGCATTATCAAACAAATTTAGCTATACAGGGCTTTTTATTTAGTTGCCCAAAAGCAAAAGCTGAATTTATCTCGTGGGCCCAACACTGGATAAAAACAGCTGCTAAAACAAAAAACGGCTAACGAGATTCATTATCGTCGGCGCTGACGATATGCTCACTATCAGCTAAACGCTGGTGCCAACGCTGCTTTGCTACGGCGCGCATATTGGTAGATTGATCTCGCTCATCCACAATTTCTAAGCCCATTAACGCTTCTATCATATCCTCGAGCGTTACAATTCCTTGCACATCACCATATTCGTCAATCACTAAGCAAATGTGGGTACGTTGAGTGAGTAATGTTTGTAATAGTGACGATACATTTTGGGTGCTCGGTACCGTATAGATAGGTTTAACTAACTTACTAATTTTGTAATCTGTGCCTAACCGATGATATGCCAACATAATATCGTTTTTATGTACAAAGCCTATGATATCGTCAGCGTCTTTGTCATAAATTAGCACTCGAGAGAATGAGGAAGAGCCATGTTCACTTAAGTACTGATTTACAGTAAGGTCTTTATGAATTTTAAAAATAACCGTACGCGGAGTCATTAAATCGGTTAGTTTTGCATGTCTAAAGTGCAGTAAGTTGCGGATGATCTCTGATTCATCAGCATGAAGTGCCCCTGACTCACTGCCAATATCGGCCATCGCTTCTATTTCTTGGCGAATATAATAGGCCTCATTATGCTTTTGCCCCATCAAATTGGTTAGCTTTTGTGCAGCCCATACAAACGGCTTAAGTACTAACACCAAAATACGTAAACCATAAGTCACACTAGGCGTTAAAGCACGCCAATAATTAGCCCCCAGCGTTTTAGGAATAATTTCAGATAACACCAGTACCAATAAAGTCATAATCGCAGACGCAATCCCCACAGCCGCATCTGAAAACACCACGGCAGCCTGTGCGCCCACACCCGCAGCACCGGCAGTATGTGCAACAGTATTAAGTGTTAAAATAGCCGCTAATGGCTGATCGATATTACTTTTTAGCTTCTCTAGTTGCTTAGCCAGTACTGGCCGCTCTTTACGAAGCAGCGCAACATAACTAGGTGAAATGCTCAATAGCACCGCTTCCATGACAGAACACAAAAACGAAATCACAATCGCTGTAACCATGTAAATGATTAATAGTGTCACTTTTTTTCCTCTAAATTGGATATATGAGCATCATAACAATACATGCTATATTTGGCCAAATCTCCAATAATAATAGGCATAGTAATGAATTTAAGCGCACCTTGGCATCGTTACGCAAAACGTTTTACTCACTTGGCAGCCCTACTCACATTAAGTAGTTTAAGTTTAACGGCATTAGCTGCCCCACTCGATCAATCAAAAATTCAGTTTATCGGGCCTCTTGCAGAAGACATGCAAGCAAAGCCATTTCAAACACCGCATGGCGACGTGATTATCAATAATCTGCTTGCACAACTTGAATCAAATAAAGAAAGCTTTGTTGTGTTTGGTAAAAAGCATAAGTGGCAACCACTTGATAAAATTAACGCGCTTACTTTAGGCGGTTTACAAGCACTTAAATTTAATATTGAAACTAACCGATTTACTCAAGGCTCCTTAAACATTAAAGGAATAGAGCAAGGCCAGGTTTTTATTAACGGTGAGAAACAAAGTGGTGAAAACCAACGCTATCAACTTGCTTTAAATAACGGCTCACACACCGTTATTGTCATTGCTCAACAGGTTGCTAATTGGAATGATGTCACCTTAGAGTTTGTGCCAAAAGCAGAAACTGACGCCGTGACCCTAACGACAAATAAGACCAAGCGCTTATCGGCTAAGCAATTGTTTGACGCCCCAACTATTAGCGGCTTGTTTTTGTCACCTGATGCTAAGCATTACTTAAGTACAACAAAGCGTTACAGCGATAAAACAGGCAACGACGCCATTACCACAACCGAGCTTAAAAATACTAATAACCAAACGGTATACCGATTTGAAGAAGCGCAGCCTAGCCAATTCACTTGGAGTCCTGATAATCAATTTTTAGTCTATTTACTCAACGGCGAATTAAAGCAGTTAAACCGTAAAACTTTCGCTATAAAAACCTTAGCCTCAGGCCTTGAGGGGGCAAGCAACTTTAGCTATTACAACGATAATAGTATTCTTTTTAGCTGGTCCAAATCACCTGAAGAAACCAATAGCCTCACTAAACATCATAAAGGCTTGCAAGACCGTTGGTCTTACGCCCGTACGGTTAGTCAATTATATTTACTCGATACCCACAGTGGTTTAACCAAAGCCCTGACCGAAGGCGTATTAAGCCATCAACTTGAAGATGCTAACAGCAACCGTGGAAAACTATTAATAAGTCGTCCAGTAATGGCGATGCAAGCCTCAACTCATCCAGAGACTGAGTTGGTTGAACTTGCATTAAAATCTAACAGCATAAAATCATTAGGTAAGTTTAAAACCTTTAATCAAGCGAAATATACCGCAAACAATATTTATGTTGTTGCAGGCCCTGATTTTAAAAATGGCGCAGGCAGAGTACTACCGCAAACCATGCTGGCGAATAATTATGATGGCCAGCTGTATTTACTAACCGATAACGCTAAAAAAGTAACGGCGTTAAGTAAACAATTTGACCCTGCGATTGGCACATTGGAAGTACTAAGCAATGGCGATGCGTTAATCAAAGTGACAGAAAAAGACACCCAACCACTGTATTTATATGATCTTAGTAAACAACGCTTTAAAAAGTTAGATACAGGGTTTGATATTGTAGAACAGTTTAGTTTTTCAAATACTCGCAATACCCAGCTACTACTCTCTGGCAGTAATGCTTCAAGCGCCCAACAACTCAAGCGCTTTGACGTAAGCAAAAATAAGGTGGAGTTAATCTGGGATTCAAACCCGATTGCATATGCCAATACCACGATTCCTAAGCTTGAAGAATTTAACTTTACCAATAAGCGTGGCGTAGAAATCTCTGGCCGTGTTTATCTGCCAAGCAATTTTGATAAAGCCAAGAAGTACCCTGCTCTTGTTTATTATTATGGTGGCACCTCACCAGTAACACGCGGGTTTACAGGGCGTTACCCTTTTAATTTATGGGCAGCAAACGGGTATGTGGTTTATGTTGTACAACCAACCGGCGCAACGGGTTTTGGGCAAACTTTTTCAGCACAACATGTCAATGCGTGGGGCGACTATACCGCCGATGACATTATGCAAGGCACAGAGGCATTTTTAACTAAATATGATTTTGTAGACAGAAGTAAAGTAGGTAATTTAGGAGCATCTTACGGTGGGTTTATAACGATGCTGCTTGCTACTAAAACCGATATGTTCAGCGCGTCTATTGCTCATGCGGGAATTTCAAACTTAACTTCTTACTGGGGTGAAGGATGGTGGGGATATTTATACTCAGGCGAAGCCTCTAAAAATAGTTTCCCGTGGAATAACTCTGAACTTTATAGCCAACATAGCCCAGTGTTTCATGCCGATAAAGTGACCACGCCATTACTGCTTATTCATGGTGACAGCGATACGAATGTGCCAGTAGGTGAAAGCTTAACTATGTACACCGCGCTAAAACTGCTAAATAAAGATGTTGAAATGATTGAGTACAAAGGAGCCAATCATCAAATATTTGCTCGCGATAAGCGCTTTAATTGGTGGAACACTATGTTGGCTTACTTTGATAAAGAGTTAAAAAATGAACCACAATGGTGGAATTCAATGTACGGCCAATAGTCATTTAAATGCGCACTTAAAATAATTTATATAAAGTGCGCAATACAAAGGTAATTTCATTATTCTTTTTTGTAATATAAAGTTACCGAAAAAATTAAACTCTGTGTTATGCATGTAACGAATAATGCTAACATGCAAGGCTACTATTAAAAAAATAACAGACTATGGCAATTAATGTTTTATTGGTTGAAGATGACGAGCTGCTAGTAAAGCGCATCCAAAATCATTTTATAAATACCGAGTTCTCTATTGACGTTGACGCAACGGGTGCCGATGCTTTAAGCATGGTCAAAAGCCGTGTAAATCAGCGCAGTGCTATTTCCTTGGCAATTATTGATATTGTGCTGCCAAAGCGCAATGGTTTACAACTTGCCAAAGAGTTAAATACGCTCACCGATATTGGTGTTATTTTGTTATCGAGCCGTGACTCACAAGCTGATCGTATTGCTGGTCTTGCTCAAGGTGCCGATGACTATATTTGCAAGCCTGTCGATTTACTCGAGCTTGAGTTGAGAATGCGCGCTTTATACAAACGTATTGCAAACAATCAACACGACGATGACAGTGAAGAGTTTATCGAATACGCTGATTTTAAACTCCATCCAGATAACCGCACACTCATTACAGCCAGTGGGATTGAATCACGGCTCACCGAAGCAGAGCATAAAGTGCTTATTTGTTTAATCGGCAATGCCGGTAAAGCCACTTCACGTGAAAAAATATCAGAAGAAATTGGCCAGCCTGATTGGAGCCCCAACGATCGTACCGTAGACGTGTTAGTGGGTCGTTTACGTAAAAAGCTTAACGATGAGAAAGATCAAAAACGCATCGTCACCGTGCGTGGTAAAGGCTATATGCTATCTATTTAGTATTGGGTTAACTGCGATAATAAACGCTCAAATGCCCGATAATTAAGCGCTTCTTTAAGCTCATTTAAACTAATTTGTGGCGCGCCCTTTAAATCACTAATGGTACGCGCTACTTTTATCACTCTATGATAAGAGCGCGGCGATAACGCCAGCTTTTCACTTGCTCTAGCTAAAAACTGTAGCTCCGCAGCGGGTAACTCGCAGTATAAGCTCATTTCTTTGTTATTTAGCCGCGCATTCACTTTACCTTGGCGTTTTAATTGTATTGCATAAGCCGCTTCTACTCGCGCTCTCACTTCAGCACTGGTTTCTTCTGCAGTCGTACTTTGTAGCTCCACGCTGCTTAGTCTAGGGAGCTCAATTTGCAAATCAATTCTATCGATAAACGGTCCTGATACCCGCGATAAATAACGCATCACTTGATCAGGGGTCGCCCGTTTATCATGATGGCACCCTGTCGGGCTGGGATTAAGTGCTGCAATAAGCTGAAACTGTGCCGGAAATTCCATTTGTCTTGCCGCGCGTGAAATCGTCACGGTTCCGGTTTCCATTGGTTCTCGTAACGAGTCCAGTACTTTGCGCTCAAATTCAGGCAGCTCATCTAAAAATAATACGCCATTGTGCGCTAACGATATTTCACCGGGTTTAGGGTTAGACGAGCCACCCACCAGCGCAACTGCAGAGCAAGTGTGATGAGGATTTCGAAATGGTCGCTGACGCCAGTTGGTTAAATCGATTGAGTGGCCAATAATGGAATATAAAGCGGCAGTATCAATGGCTTCATCATCTGACATGGTTGGCATTATTGTAGACATTCGTTGCGCAAGCATTGATTTGCCGGTTCCTGGTGGCCCTAAAAATAGTAGGTTATGTCCACCTGCGGCAGCAATTTCTAGTACTCGTTTAGCACCGGGTTGGCCTTTTACATCACTTAAATCGAGTAAAAAGTCTGGCGCTTGGGTACAGTCAGGGTAGGCAATATTTAATGGTAAAGGTTGTTGGTTGAGTAAGTCTCCCCACACCTCTTGTATAGAGCTTACCGCTTTTCGTTTTACACCGCTGACAAGGCTGGCCAAACTATCGTTTTCAAGAGGAAGAAAGCAACAACGGTTTTGCTCTTTAGCACCGAGCACTGAGGGTAAAATAGCATTCACTGCACGTATTTCACCATTAAGTGCAAGCTCACCATAAAACTCATACTTATGAATATCAGGGCAGACTATTTGTCCCGATGCGACCAAAATGCCTACCGCAATCGCAAGGTCAAACCGCCCGCCGTCTTTTGGTAAATCGGCAGGTGCTAAATTAACGGTGATACGTTGATCGGGAAATCCAAATTGAGAGTTTTCAAGAGCGCTGCGTACTCTATCCTTGGCCTCTTTAACCGATGCTTCGGGTAAGCCGACAATATGAAATGCAGGTAAACCATTCCCTAAATGCACTTCAACCATAACCTCGGGGGCATTAATTCCTACTTGTGCGCGAGAAAATATACGGGCTAACGACATTCCTTATCCTAGTTAACTGCTGTATTAAACCAGTTTAGTCAGGATATTTAAAAACATGTAATATAATCTTCCATTTAATGGCCGAAAAGCGCAGCAATAAGGTCATTAACATACTCAAGATCATCGCCACTTCCACCGTTAAAGATAGGTTTATAGCTAAGGTATACACAATACCACCAGCAATACAGGTAATAGCATAGAGCTCACCTTTGAGCAGCATAGGAATATCGCGGGCAAGCACATCGCGAATCAATCCACCAAAACAGGGGGTGATCACCGCCATAATAATAACCGTCATATCAGGCATACCGGCCAATTGCGCTTTTTGTGCTCCCATTACCGCAAAAAAGGCTAAACCAAATGCATCGGCTGTTTGTAAAACATAATAAGGAATCGATTTTTGTTTATTGATCAGTCGTGTTGTAACAAGCACTGCGGCTAAAATAGCATAGAAGTAGCTTTGATCGTGTAACCAAAATACGGGTTGATCGAGTATCACATCGCGAACAGTACCGCCACCAATAGCCGTAACGGTTGCAAGCACAACCACACCAAAGCCATCCATTTTCTTTTCATAGGCAACCAAGGTGCCCGATATAGCAAATACCGCTACGCCAATTAAATCAAACCAGTGATAGAGTTCAGTCATAATTTTGATAACAAAAAGTTTTAAAGAGTTTAACGCATAGCATACTAAATATTCAGCAATAACACTTTCAAAAAGTAGAATTAGAAAAGAACAGCAGAAATACGTGTTAAAAATAGCGTGAGGGAATATGAATTTTAGGCATAAAAAAACACGCTTTAGGCGTGTCGATTTAATAAAACATGTTATTTCAGTGGTTGCGGGAGCCAGAGTTTGTAAGGAGCGAACCGACGACCTTTGCGTTCTAATGGAGAGCTGAGTCCGACGCGCTTTTAGACGCACTGAATTTCAGGCATAAAAAAAACACGCTTTAGCGTGTCGATTTAATAAAACATGTTATTTCAGTAGTTGCGGGAGCCAGAGTTTGTAAGGAGCGAACCAACGACCTTTGCGTTCTAATGGAGAGCTGGGTCCGACGCGCTTTTAGACGCACTGAATTTCAGGCATAAAAAAACACGCTTTAGGCGTGTCGATTTAATAAAACATGTTATTTCAGTGGTTGCGGGAGCCAGAGTTTGTAAGGAGCGAACCGACGACCTTTGCTGGCTAATGGAGAGCTGAGTCCGACGCGCTTTTAGACGCACTGAATTTTAGGCATAAAAAAACACGCTTTAGGCGTGTCGATTTAATAAAACATGTTATTTCAGTGGTTGCGGGAGCCGGATTTGAACCAACGACCTTTGCTGGCTAATGAAGAGCTGAGACCGACGAGCTACCCATTGCACTGAATTTTAGGCATAAAAAAACACTCTTGTAGAGTGTCGATTTAATAAAACATGTTATTTCAGTGGTTGCGGGAGCCGGATTTGAACCAACGACCTTCGGGTTATGAGCCCGACGAGCTACCAGACTGCTCCATCCCGCGCCTGAAATTGCAGATTTATTTATAGTTGCTTACATTACAACTTGGCTTCCAATCCTCTAAAGGAAATTGGTTGCGGGAGCCGGATTTGAACCGACGACCTTCGGGTTATGAGCCCGACGAGCTACCAGGCTGCTCCATCCCGCGCCTGTATATTTTAAGTCTATCGACTACTTAATTTAATCTCTTAAGTTAGAGTTTACAGTAACCTAAAACCTCTAAAGGAAATTGGTTGCGGGAGCCGGATTTGAACCGACGACCTTCGGGTTATGAGCCCGACGAGCTACCAGGCTGCTCCATCCCGCGCCTGTAATTTCTTTGTAACAGTATCGTGTTATTCACAAGCCTGTTTCGAAGAGAGCGCTATAATATAGGAATAAACCTATAATGCAAGGTTTTACTAATTAAAAACGTTTAAGTGAACAAAAACTCATCAAAAGGCGGTTATTACACTAATCGCTGATGTGGGTTTATCATTTTTTGCCACTCCCAATCGGGATGCCCCATAACAATAAAGTCTGGGTTTTCTGTGCTTTCCCTTTGGTTATAGGTCAGAGGGTTAAACTCAGCATCGGTAATACACCCCCCCGCCTCTTCAACTATTACTTGTGATGCGCCAGTGTCCCATTCACCAGTGGGACCAATTCTTAAAAAGCAGTCAGCTTTACCTTCAGCAACAATACAAGCTTTAAGCGAACATGAGCCTAAAGCCACCGTTGCAAATTGCGCATTTAAATACTGACTCACGGCTTCTATCTTTTGGCGGCGGCTTACAGCCAAAGTTAAACTTTCGGGAGGCGCTACAAATATTTGTTTATCATGCTCGCCTTTACGCTTAAACGCCCCATTATTAGCGGTAGCAAAATAGGTCACGTCTTTTGCTGGCCAATGAATCACTCCCAATACAGGATGATTATTTTCTATCAGCGCAATATTAACGGCAAAGTCGCCGCTTTCTAATATAAATTCACCGGTGCCATCCATCGGATCAAGCAGCCAATAGCGTTGCCAGTGCTGCCTGTCTTCCAATGCTGGGATCGGCGTCTCTTCTGACATAATAGGAATATCGGGAGCTAGCGCTTTTAAGCCAGCAACAAGTACATCGTTTGCGGCTAAATCTGCTTTAGTAACTGGCGTATTGTCTGATTTTTCTTGTTGACCAATATCATCTTTTTTATAAATAGCCATAATTGCATCACCTGCACTTTGGGCAAGTGTTATGCATGGTTCAAGTAATTTATCCATTAGTCGCTCCTGAGGCTAAGTACTTATCTAATAATAGCAGAGCGGCAACACTACGTGCTTCAGTAAAGTCAGGTTGTTCTAATAGCGACTGCCACTGCGCAAGTGGCCATTTAACAAGCACTAATGGCTCTGGCTCATCACCTAATAGGGTTTCAGGGTATAAATCTTTAGCAAAGAGAATATGCATAGTGGCATTGAAATAACTAGGCGCCATAGTGACCGTTTTAAGTGCTTCAAAGTATTCTGCACCAAAGCCAATTTCTTCTTTGAGCTCTCGGTTTGCCGCTTGCTCAGGTGTTTCACCGGGGTCAATTAATCCTTTAGGGAAACCTAACTGATAGTCATTGGTGCCGGCGCAATACTCTCGAACGAGTAGTAGTTCGTTTTCAGCTGTGATGGGTACAATCATAACGGCTCCACGGCCACCGCCGCGAATTCGTTCATACTGACGCTCTTCGTCATTTGAAAATTTTAGTTCTAAAGACTCCACAGTAAATAAGCGACTTTTAGCGACAACATTATTACTGAGAATTTGTGGTGGTGTTGGGTGCTTTTTCTGTGTCATGGGCATCAATTTGCTATCATTGCAGTTATACTAATCATATACCCAAATGAGTATAAGATGCGAGTTTCAGTTTGAATTAAAAGCAATTTAAATGCAGAATTAATCATAAAATATCTTACCCGTAGTTAAGGTTAAATATTTATCTGGCGTTATTGAATTCGCCCTTAATATTTCATCATTGGGTATATGTTTTTATAGTTCAATTAACAGAGCCCATTATATTTCGCTTGCAAGCATTTCATCGCAACGTAGTCATTTAACGCCTCAATTTCCACAAGGATATATCATGCTCAATTGGTCAAAAATCGATACTGTATTACTCGACATGGACGGGACTTTACTTGATTTACATTACGACACTGACTTTTGGCTCAATGTTGTTCCACAACAACATGCTCTGGCTCAAAATATCAGTTTTGAGGAAGCCCGCGCAGATATCTTAAAACGCTATCAGGCTGTGAGTGGCAAAATTCAGTGGTACTGCTCTGACTATTGGGAAGCACAGCTAAACTTACCTATTCTCGAACTAAAGCGCCAGTCTGCTCACTTAATCAAAATTCGTGAAGACGTTCCGCATTTTTTAACGGAACTTCGACGTGCAGGTAAAGAACTCATTTTACTTACCAATGCTCATCCTGAATGCGTCATGCTCAAATTTGAACATACCGCTATTGATAATTATTTAGACGGAGTGGTGTCAACGCATGAATATGGGGTAAGTAAAGAGCAACAAAGTTTGTGGCATAAGGTTCAAGGGGATTTAGGGTTTGATAAACGCCGCACATTATTTGTAGATGACAGCTTACCGGTATTAAATGCCGCTCGAGAATACGGCATTGAGCATTTACTTGCGGTTGCTAACCCGAATAGCCAGCAACCACATAACGATATAACCGATTACTTAAGCGTCACCGATTACCGTAAGCTTATTTAGGGTCTGTTGATCTTTCAAGGTTAAATTTGCAGCAGTCTGTTTGGTATTTAGGCAAGGCAGAGCCTATGTGGTGTGGTTATTCCCCATAAATAGGCGATAACGCAGCATCAATGCCAAACAGGCGCTGCCCTTCGGGTTCTGCCTAGGGGCGATTTACTCTTTGTTGCTCGGTTTTTACTTAGCCCACTAGGTTACAAACCTCGCGTCGCGATTAAACCGCCCCTAATTTGAACAAATTGTAATCCGCAAAGGTCAACAGACCCTGGCTTATTCGCCCTGAGGGTAACGCGCTACTAGGCCTTGATATACCTGTTTTGCAAAATCTACATGCTCAGTATCAAGGCTTTTAACTACTTCAACTAAGTGTTCGTTATCTTCTTTGCCATGCCACACTTTAATGTAGCTACCCTCTTTGTAACCATGATCCTGACGGAAGAAGTTCAGCGTATTTTTACCCACATAGCCACGATATAAATCATCAATATCCATACCGATTTGTGCCATACAACCGGCAAAAGCAGCCGCGTTAAAGGTTTTATTGGCAACCGCACTGGCCGCTAATAATTCAAGCGTTTGTTTAAAATCATCACCTTGCTGTGGGGCGCTCATTTGAGTTTGTAGCTGTGTTGCTATTTGCTCGTAGCTGGTCTCACCGTCGATACGTAGCGATAAACCAAAATGAAAAATATCAACCAGCTCTAAAATTACTTGTTCAGTATCTGGCGTTTGTTTTTTCCACCATTTCCAACCGTAATGATCCAGCATTTCTGCACATTCAACCCAAATAGCTCTATACCACTCAAAGCCTTGACTAAACCATTGCTCATGTACTTTGGTATTCATGGCATTTTGCATTTCTAGCATAACAACTAGTTTGTTTAAATTCGCAGACATATTGGTTCCACTGTTGGATTTATAATTAGGGTAATAATACAGATAATATAACTTAACGACCAGCCGAAAACTCATGCCACGAGTTGATCAGGTCAACAAAGTCTTCAAAACCACAACCACTGCTTAAATCATTCTCTTCAAGCATGAGTTCATCATCTTGGTAGGCTAATATATCTTCGTTATCTTGATGCAGCGCATGCGCTTCAAATAACGCTTCATCTTTAGACAGAATTAGATCAATTTCTTGGCCTTTAAGTGTTACCGGCTCAAAGCTTGAACTCACAGAGCTAATAAGTGCCTGCACCATCGCCACTTTATCTTTACCTATTTCTTCATTTAACCAGCGGCCTATAATCGCGTGCTCGCTGCTAATTTTAATTCTTAACCCACTAATAGGATCGCGAATGAATTGGTATTCCATAACTTTATTCCAGTACTGCTAATACAACAGATTATAACCTAATCAGCTATGAATAATGAAAGCCAGATACAAAAATAGCGCCATAAGGCGCTATTTAGCATCATCAATTTAGCTAACCGCCTGAGCGATAGCGTGCAGCATCAATAATTGCCCATAAATGGAACACGGCACCGATTACGGCTGGAACAACTAAAAACCATAGCGCATAACCGCCAAAAACCAGAATTGCAAAAACAAGTGCCGCTAAAATACGGCCCTGCACCAACTGCCCTAAACCGGGGAAAAAAATATTACATAATGCTGCGATTACGTTACCGCCAGAACCTTGTTGAGACATACTAACCTCTGTAGTTTAATTAATTTTGTATTTGTACTTATTATTTATACTTACACACTTTATGCCAATTTATTAAAGCTTACAAATCATGTAGTTAAATTATTACGAATTTATCAGTTTAGTATTTTTTGCCAAAAATAGGTCAAATTAGCAATTTTAAATAGATATTTTAATTACTTGCTCAGTTTATACTGTTAACTATTCAACAACTTAAATACGTATTTTATAAATAGCTGTTTATAAAAACAGTATTTTATTTAGCCTAACAAAAACACCTGTTATACTGCTCTCATTATTGATTAAAAAGGCGTAACGATGGACGTTTCAGAATTACTCGATGGCTTAAATGATAAACAACGCGATGCCGTTGCAGCGCCATTACAAAACATGCTGGTATTAGCAGGAGCAGGTTCAGGTAAAACTCGAGTATTGGTTCATCGTATTGCCTGGTTAATGCAAGTAGAGCAAGCCTCTGCCTACAGTATTTTTGCGGTAACCTTTACTAATAAAGCCGCTAAAGAAATGCGCTCGCGGGTTGAAGAAACATTAAAAGCCCCTGTAGGCGGTATGTGGATTGGTACTTTCCATGGTTTATCGCACCGAATTTTGCGTGCACATCACCGTGAAGCAAAGTTACCAGAAGCCTTTCAAATTTTAGACTCTGACGATCAGCTTCGTATGATCAAACGCTTATTAAAATCGATGAATATTGATGATAAAAAATGGCCGGCAAAGCAGTTTGGTTGGTACATAAGCGCTAAAAAAGACGAAGCTCTACGCCCTAAAGATATTCAGGCATACGATATTAACGAGCAAATGATGCTGCGCGTTTACGCCGCCTATCAAGAAGCTTGTGATAGAGCGGGCCTAGTTGATTTTGCAGAAATATTACTACGTAGCTATGAGGTTCTTAAAAACAACCCAACCTTGCTGCGTCATTATCAGCAGCGCTTTGCGCACATGCTCGTAGACGAGTTTCAAGATACCAACACCATTCAGTATGCATGGTTAAAATTACTTGCGGGCGATACCAGCAGTATCATGATTGTAGGTGATGATGACCAAAGTATTTATGGTTGGCGTGGCGCAAAAATAGAAAACATTAAACGCTTTTTAACCGATTTTGACGCAGAGACGATTCGCCTTGAGCAAAATTACCGCTCGACTGCCACTATTCTTAAAGCCTCAAACGCGTTAATTCAAAATAACTCCGAGCGAATGGGAAAAAGTTTATGGACCGACGGTAACGACGGTGAACCTATTTCTATTTATGCTGCTTTTAATGAGCTAGATGAAGCGCGCTTTGTGAGTAGCAAATTACGTAGCTGGCTTAATGCGGGTAATGCACTTCAAGATGCGGCTATTTTATATCGTAGTAATGCGCAATCGCGGGTACTTGAAGAAGCAATGCTACAAGAAGGTTTAAAATACCGAATCTATGGCGGTATGCGATTCTTCGAACGCCAAGAAATTAAAGATGCACTTTCATATTTACGCCTAGTAGGTAATCGTCAAGACGATGCGGCATTTGAGCGTGTAATTAACACCCCCGCTCGCGGCATTGGCGATAAAACATTAAGCCATATACGTGACTGCGCTCGCGCTGAATCTTTGCCGCTTTGGTATGCAGCTAAAGCCATTGTAGAGCAACAGCATTTATCAGGGCGAGCATCAGGGGCGGTTGCCAAGTTTGTTGAGTTAATTGAACATATTGAAGATAAGATTAGTGACTTAACGCTGCACGAGCAGGCTAAATATGCCATTCAAACCTCAGGGTTAATGGCAATGTATCAGGCTGAAAAAGGTGAAAAAGGCCGTGCTCGGGTTGAAAACTTAGAAGAATTAATTAGCGCCTGCGATCAATATGAACTCCCTGAAGAGGAAGAATTCAGTTCACCACTACAAGGCTTTTTAGCCTACACCTCGCTTGAATCAGGTGAAGGGCAAGCTGATGAACATGAAGATGCGGTACAAATGATGACGCTTCACTCAGCTAAAGGCTTAGAGTTTCCGCTGGTATTTATGGTCGGTGTTGAAGAGGGCATGTTCCCATCACAACAAAGTAATGAAGAAACGGGCCGTTTAGAAGAAGAACGCCGCCTTTGTTATGTAGGTATGACCCGTGCTATGGATAAACTGTATATAAGCCACGCAGAAAGCCGCCGTTTATATGGTCAAGAAAAATACCACAGCCCATCGCGTTTTTTACGTGAAATACCCGAAGACTGCGTAGAAGAAATTCGCATTAAAACCCAGGTTTCTCGCCCGCCAGCAGCTGGTCGCTTTAGTGCATCGGTTAGCCATGCCGCCTTTGAAGAAAGCGGGTTTAATTTAGGTCAACGGGTGCTACATGCAAAATTTGGCATTGGTACGGTGCTTAATTACGAAGGCAGTGGCGCACAATCGCGAGTACAAGTTAACTTTGACGGCTTAGGTAGTAAGTGGTTAGTAACAGCTTATGCAAGACTACAAGCCGTTTAACCGCGTTATAGAGCATCTGCAACAGCAGCTAACGAATGCTAAACATCGTCAGTTACTGTTGCTTACAGGCGATAAAAATTGGTGTTATGAGCAATGCACTCAGCTGCTTGCTCAATTACAGCAACCCTCTTTTGTTCTTTCTAAAAACACAAATTTAGTTAATGCACATTGGCCAGAGCATACCCATCAAATTTTAGGGCAAGAGTGCGCCCATGCTGTTTATGATGGCTACAGTGGACTGGTGCCAGATAAACTAGCAGCCTTAGCGGGCGTAGTTCAAGCGGGTGGCTTTTTAATTGTATTACTTCCACCACTCGAATCACTTGAACATTGGTGCGATCCTGCGCTGCCATTATTTCAATCATTTGGACAAGCGCATCAATACAGCTTTTTTAATCAACGTTTAAAGCACTTACTGAGCAGCGCCTCTTTGTTACATTTTAATCAACAAGATGGCTGGGTTACTCTTGCCGACATTGATGCATCAGCAGGTACTATAGATTTTACCGAGCAACAACAATGTGTTGAATTAATAAAAAAAACCGCGCACGGACGGGCAAATAGACCATTATTGATTAATGCGGATCGGGGACGGGGTAAATCAGCGGCATTAGGGATTGCCGCAAGCGAGCTCAGCGATAAAAAAATCCTCATCAGCTCTATGCAATTTCGCGCATTGCACAGCAGCTTTAAACATTTAGCAAACGCACTTAATTTAGAGTATCAAGCAGGCAATAAATGCATTGCAAACATGCAATATATTGCACCTGATCAACTACTTAACGAACAGCCTGAGTGTGACTTGCTATTAATTGATGAAGCGGCAGCAATCCCTGTTCCAATGCTCATAAAACTACTCCACCTTTATCCTCGCGTGGTATTTTCAAGCACCATGGTTGGCTATGAAGGCAATGGTCGCGGCTATATTCTAAAGTTTACTCGCTACATTAAAACGCATTTTAAAAATATGCGCAGTATGACTCTTGAGCAGCCTATTCGCTTTGCAAAGCAGGACCCATTAGAGCAGCACATTCGCACGTTATTAGCCTTAGATGCTGAACATCACAGCCTCACCTTACACTCTACCCCTTTGCAATTTAAGCAGTTACAGGCACATCAACTTGCTAGTAACGAGTCACTACTTTATCAAGTGATTGGGTTGCTAACGCTGGCACATTATCAAACCAGTGTGAATGATTTACGCCACTTACTAGACGCCACTAAACAACATGTATTTGTTTGCCAACAAGGTGATAATATTCTCGGTGTCTGTTTAATTGCGATTGAAGGTGGGTTTAATGCCGCCATGAGCAATGAAATAGCACAAGGAAAGCGCAGGCCTCAAGGTCACTTAATGGCACAAACGTTAGCACAATTGAGTTTTAATGCTGATGTTTTAAAACAACACTGCGCCCGCGTGGTGCGTATTGCCATTGATCCACAGCATCACAACAAAAAAATAGGCACACAGTTACTTAAATACTGTGAACAGCAATTGCAGAGCGAGTGTCATTGGTTTGGTGCCAGCTTTGGTGGCAATGCGCAATTACTCAGTTTTTGGCAAAGTAATGGCTTTGATTTAGTTAAACTCGGTTTTCAAAAAGATAAGGCAACGGGCGAGCACAGTGCATTAGTTGTTAAAAGCTTAACTAAAAGTGACCAACTAGTAGAGCAATTAGTAGCACAGTTTGAAGCCGATTTCCCTTTGCAACTACTCGATCACTATAGTCAGCTTGATTATCAACTGGTCGCGAAAATTGTCTCTCATTTTAATACTCATACTAGCAGTATCACTGAGCAATTAAGATTAAAGTCTATGTTAACAAGTGACTACCAGCTTTTTAATATAAAACCATTGCTCTGGCGACGTTTTTGGGCATTGCCGTATAGCTTGCCAACCGATGACGATAATTTCCAATATGTTTTTATTAGGCTAGTATTACAAAATTGGACACCGAAAAATATCCAAAGTCAGTTAGGTTTGAATGGCACAAAGTCATTTAATACATTATTTAAAAAGGCTGTAAATAATTGGTATGAGCGCATTTCGCATAATAGCAAACCTTAACATTGTCCTTATAGCATTAGTGCTTGGGCAAACTTTCGCGCATGCCGAGCAAACCAACAACAAAGTAATTAAGCTGGGCATGTCTACTGCACTGACTGGCCCTGCTAAAAATATTGGCCAACAGTTACATAAAGGTAGCAGCGTTTATTTTGACAAAGTTAATAACGCTGGCGGCATTAATGGCGCTAAGGTGCTACTTTTAGTTGCTGACGATCACTATGAACCCAAACAAACCGTTAATAATACTCGTGAGTTTATTTACACAAATAAAGTTGATGCCCTGTTTGGTGCCATGGGTACCCCAACCAGCCATGCAATTATACCTTTACTAGAACAATCAAAAATTCCGTTCTTAATGCCTTTTAGCGGGGCGAGCTTTCTACGTGAAAAACCGTCAGTTAAAGCATTTAACTTAAGAGCAAGCTATAACGACGAAACACAAGAACAAATCAAATACCTCGTTGAAGAGCATAAACATACTAAAATAGGGCTGTTTATACAGGCTGACGAATTTGGCTTATATGTAGAATCAGGACTAAGAGAAGCACTCGCTAAATATAACCTTACACCGGTAATAGTTGCTCGCTACAAACGCAATAGCCAAGATGTCGAGTCGGCACTTAATACCTTAAAATTAAGCGGAGTTACGGCAATCTGTTTAGTCGGCACTTATGAACCACTCTCTGAGTTTATTAATAGTGCCCAAAAGCAAGGGTTTAATCCTGAATATACTAGCGTTTCGTTTGTACCCAGCTTTGACTTATTTGATGAAGTAAACTCACCATCAAATATTATGGTAACGGAGATTGTTCCAAACCCACTAAATTGTAACGATAATTTTTGTACTGAGTTTTTAGCCGATATGCAAGCGAGCAACATCAAAAAACCGAGTCGTCTTCATTTTGAGGGTTATATTAACGCTATGGCATTTAGCAAAGCAGCGAAAAACTGTCAATTCCCCCTTCAGCAATCCTGCCTGATGAATGAGCTTAATTCTTTATTAGTAACCGATACACTTATCCAAAAGTTATTCATAAATACTGAAAACAACAATAAGCGTAATGTATATCGCTCTTATTATGTGAAT
The DNA here is from genome assembly GCF_054968565.1 of Pseudoalteromonas sp. G5_S1_54_S4. Taxonomy (NCBI): domain Bacteria; kingdom Pseudomonadati; phylum Pseudomonadota; class Gammaproteobacteria; order Alteromonadales; family Pseudoalteromonadaceae; genus Pseudoalteromonas; species Pseudoalteromonas sp. G5_S1_54_S4. The sequence goes on from NZ_JBQKUL010000014.1 coordinate 75,641, forward strand.
AAATAAGTACCTTGCAAATATTGTTCTATCCTTAGTATACAAACTTAGTATGTGAGGAAGCCATGGACTTAATTAATTTTAAAGTGGGTTATAAAACCATTTCACTTAAGATTCTTGATATCTTATTAACGGAACAATTTCATAATAACCTCACGGTGCTGCCTAACGATAACAAGAGCTTCCTAGGCATTAAAGATTATATGGGGATCCCAACCCCAGTATTTGACTTAGGAATAATTTTAAATCGAGTGTCTACAGAGCACAGTAACCGAGATGCGTTAAAGCAACTTAAATCTTGGCAAAAACAACTCAATACGTGGTTTAATCAATTAGAACAAGCGTTACTAAGTTCGCAAAATTCGTTAAATACGAGTCAATATGAGCTTGCTGACTTTGAACAATTTTATATGGAATTTAAAACCGATAACGACGAATTAAAAAGTACGATGTCACGCTTTAATGAGCCGTTTAAATCACTTTTACAAAAAGTAGAAGACGCTATTAAAGTACATAAACAAAAAAATAGTAAACAAGTCCTCATACAGCTTGAAATTGTAAAGCGCCATGAGCTGATCCAATTAGAGCGCTTATTTGAATCAGCCAAAGAGCAAATAACCTTAGACTATAAACCGATTATTGTTTTTACAACAAAAGATGGAATGACCCCGCATGTTGGCTTATTAGTTGATAAAGTCGAAGATAATATTGAATATAGACAAGAAGATATAAAACCTCTCGATAAGTTGACTGAAATAGGCTTTGATATTGATCCACAAACAAGAAATATGATGCATGGATTAATTAAGCTAGCCGATAAACACAGCGTACTTATTGATCCAAGCGCTATATTTAAACCCAAAGAGCTTCAAGCCTCTTGCAACGTACAAGAGCAAGAAACCGAAGCCTATGGACTGTTCTAAGCTAATTATTTGTATAAACAATACTAACGAACAACAGTGCAGTTAGTGTGTTTTTGGCTCTGAATATTTTTCTTTAACCTCAGGCCTTTCATCTAATTTTGGAACGTTTAAAAAAGCCCGACTCAGTGAGTCGGGCTTTCTAAATTTGGAGCCATGGTGCGCTACTTCGTAGCAACAACGCAGTAGAATATCGTGGTGTCAGCTCTGATCGACTCTCTTCCTTTAACCTAATACCTTTCACCTCGAACCTGCATTTTCACTTTCCTACAGACGTAAAAAAGCCCGACTATTTCTAGTCGGGCTTTCTTGT
>NZ_JBQKUL010000015.1:0-75780 GCF_054968565.1 Pseudoalteromonas sp. G5_S1_54_S4
AATATAGCAGGCAATTAATTGGGTTGCTTAATACCTAAATTCTGCGCGAGGTAAACTCCCGCCTACGGGTAGGATTAATATAGAGCTTTATTGTAGGCGGGGCTTTATGCCGCGCAGGGTGTTTGAAATGTTGTGAAAGTGAGCGAGGTAAACTCCCGCCTACGGGTAGGTTAGCATGGGTGTTTTATTGGTAGGCGGGGCTTTATGCCGCGCAGGTTGTTTGAAATGTTGTGAAATTGCGCGAGGTAAACTCCCGCCTACGGGTAGGTTAGCATGGGTGTTTTATTGATAGGCGGGGCTTTATGCCGCGCAGGGTGTTTGAAATGTTGTGAAAGTGCGCGAGGTAAACTCCCGCCTACGGGTAGGATTAATATAGAGTTTTATTGGTAGGCGGGGCTTTATGCCGCGCAGGTTGTTTGAAATGTTGTGAAAGTGCGCGAGGTAAACTCCCGCCTACAGGCATAAAAAAACCTTGCGATGTTAACCGCAAGGTTTTTAAATTTCTCGAACCTCGAACCTCGAACCTCGAACCTCGAACCTCGAACCTCGAACCTCGAATCTCGAATCTCGAACCTCGAATCTAGCTATTAAAAGCGTCTTGTAGTGGTGGTACTACTTGCTTTTTACGGCTCAATACGCCATCTAGCCATACTTTACCGTCTTCTGGCTTTTCACCATAGGCTTGCTCAACAAGGCTGGCATCGTCTGATGCAATCAGCATTTGTGAGCCTTCTTTCATAATGTCGGTTAGTAGTAAAAATACTGAATGACGACCGCCTTCTTCTTTAAGCTTGGCAATGTCGGCTTCAAGGTCGGCTTTAATCTCGTCAAATACTGCAAGGTCAATAACTTCTAACTGACCAATGCCAACAAGGTTACCGTTCATGTTAAAGTCTTTAAAGTCACGCATTACTAAATCACGTACAGGCGTATCTTCAACGGCTGATTTAACGCGGAACATGTCCATGCCTAGTTCTTTAAAGTCTTCAATGCCTGCAATTTCAGCAAGGGCTTCAACACATTTAATATCGGCAGTGGTACAGGTTGGCGATTTAAAAATAACCGTGTCGCTTAATATGGCGCAAAGCATAATGCCAGCAATATCTTTTGGAATCTCTACGTTATAAAAATCGTACATCATCTTAATAATGGTGTTAGAACAACCAACAGGGCGGATCCAGCACTCAAGTGGTGTTGATGAGGTTAGGTCACCTAACTTATGGTGATCTACCACGCCAACAACGCGAGCTTGGTCGATATCATCAGGTGCTTGGGTTTTTTCTGTGTGGTCTACAATATAAACGTCTTCGCCAGCGTAGCTAAGTTTAAGCTCAGGTGCTTCGAAGCCAAATTTATCTAAAATAAACTGTGTTTCTGGTGATACTTCACCAAGGCGGGTTGGAATTGCCGGCTCATCAATTTGGTTTTTTAAATAAGCCAGTGCAATTGCACCACATATTGAATCTGAATCTGGGATTTTATGGCCCACTACATACATTGACATTGACTAAACTCCTTAAAATTTGCCGATATTCTAGCAAAGTATCCAGCTTTTAACATATAGACAGTGCAATTAAGTTTTAGCTAAACTTGAAAACCTTATACAAATTAGGAACTGCATATGCGATTAAGCCGCAAAGGTTGGAACAATGTTATTATTTTTTCTATGTTGATTATGATCTTCTTTTTAAATGGTCTTCATAAAAAGATTGGATCCGATGAAACGCAGGCGCAACTGCAGCCACTACTTCCTGTGCAAAGCTTTGTGTTAACACTTGAATTTAGCGACCAAAAAATTGAGCGTATTGGCACAAGCTGGCGTACTACTGCTTTAATCAAGGAGGTACCGCTTAGTTGGCAAGGTTCAGAGCAGCAACTTAGTGAGCTTGTTTATTTATGGCAAAATACAGCGTTAATGACGACAGCCACACCTGATGCGCTTGATATCAATAAGCCGTTATCGGCAGCGACGTTTGAACTCGCGGGTGAGCCCCTACCTTGGGTGTACTTATTATATGAAGCAAATGGTCAGTATTATCTTCTCGAGAAAACCAGTCAGCGGCTAATGTTGCTTGATTTAAGCACTGCCAAGCAATTATTTCCTAGTTTTACCTTTTCATAAGTGAGTTTTATAAATGCCTGAATTACCAGAAGTAGAAGTTAGCCGCATGGGCATTACCCCCCATGTGCTAAACCAAGTCGTTACTAAGGTAAACATTCATAATGCAAGTATGCGCTGGCCTGTGCCAGATGAGGTATACCAACTTGAGGGGTTGGTGGTTAGCAGTATTGAACGACGTGCAAAATACTTATTGTTAGAGTGCGAGTTAGGCTCGGCTATATTGCATTTGGGTATGTCGGGGAACTTGAGGGTTGTGAACGCCAATGAGCCACTTAAAAAGCATGACCATGTTGAGTTTATTTTAGCGAACAATAAGGCGCTGCGTTTAAATGATCCACGCCGCTTTGGTTGTTGTTTATGGCAAGCACCCAATGAAGAGCATAAGCTACTAGCTAAATTAGGCCCTGAACCACTCACTGATGACTTTTTTGCTAAACGTGTTTATGAGCAATCACGTAATAAAAAAGTGCCCGTTAAGCAGTTTATTATGAATAACGCCGTGGTGGTGGGGGTCGGTAATATTTATGCTAACGAGTCATTATTTAAAGCGGGTATTGACCCTCGTAAAGAAGCCGGAAAGGTAAGCCTTAAAAGCTACCAAGCGTTAATCCCAATTATAAAAGACACTTTAGCCGCTGCAATTACTCAAGGCGGCACAACGTTAAAAGACTTTGCCCAAAGTGACGGTAAGCCTGGCTACTTTGCGCAACAGCTATTAGTGTATGGCCGAAAAGGCCAGCCTTGTGTAAATTGCGATACAGCACTAACAGAAATCCGCCTAGGGCAACGCAGCACTGTTTTTTGTGAGGTGTGTCAGAAGTAGAGAATAGCTGTCAGCTGTAAGTTTTCAGCTGTCAGTAAGAATGGTTACTCACTTGTTTTTATTTTTGCTATCAAACTTGTTAGCATTTTTGACAGCTGGACTGTTTCATTTAGCCAAGACTTACCTATGTCGGTATCAATATAGTTAATATCGATGCCAATATATATTTGGGTTCTTGCCTCAGCAAGCGAAGAGCGAGCGATATCTAAAAAGCGTGTTTTTTCTTTATCACTCTCTTGTCATGCCCTCAGCTATATTACTAGGAACAGATAAACCAGAGCGTGTTAATTGATCTCTAAAGCTAAAGTCTTTAATTAGTTGTGTATTTCTGTAAATATCAGCGCTAAGGCGAGCTGAGCGCTTCCATACATCTAAGTTTTCAAAGTTCATAATACAAAATCCTTATGCTCAGTTTTTATCCTAGTTGATATTTTATTAACTACAAATATCTATTTTCAGCAAGGAAGTATTTTCTGTTGACTCTAAAGTTATAATTAGCTTTTCTGACCGCTGACCGCTGACCGCTGACCGCTGACCGCTGACCGCTGACCGCTGACCGCTGACCGCTGACCGCTGACCGCTGACCGCTGACCGCTGAGTAATAACTTTTCTTGAGGAAAAAACAACCGGCCGGTAGCAATGTGATTTAAGTGCTGGTATACTCCCGCGTCTGCCACGTTGCGTTCTATGTCCTCATATAGTTTAGCCACTTGTGAGCGGCGCAAAAGTCTAAAACTCGAAGGGGTTGTAGCAAACTTAGAGCGGTAGTTAAACATAACTACCTGTGGTTTTAATTGAAAAACATTGGATTTTTATAAATGAAAACGTTTGTTGCTAAACCAGAAACAGTAAAACGTGACTGGTACGTAGTTGACGCTGAAGGTAAAACTTTAGGTCGCATCGCTACTGAAATCGCTCATCGCCTACGCGGTAAGCATAAAGCTGAGTACACACCGCACGTAGATACTGGTGATTACATCATCGTTATTAACGCTGAGAAAGTTACTGTTACTGGTAATAAATTCAAAGACAAAGTGTACTATGCTCACTCTGGTTTCCCAGGTGGTCTTAAGTCTACTACTTTTGATAAACTTCAAGCTGCAAAGCCTGAAATGATCATCGAAAAAGCTGTTAAAGGCATGTTGCCACGTGGTCCTTTAGGCCGCGCCATGTACCGTAAACTTAAAGTTTACGCGGGTACTGAGCACAATCATGCTGCACAACAGCCTCAGGTTCTAGACATTTAAGGAGCACTATCATGGCAAATCAATACTACGGTACAGGTCGTCGTAAAAGTTCAAGTGCTCGCGTATTCTTACGCCCAGGCACTGGTAACATCGTAATCAACAAGCGCTCTTTAGAAGAGTACTTTGGTCGCGAAACAGCACGCATGGTTGTTCGTCAAGCTCTTGAGCTTGTTGACATGACTGAAAAGTTTGACTTACACATCACCGTTGCTGGTGGTGGTACTACTGGTCAAGCTGGTGCTATCCGTCACGGTATCACTCGTGCACTTATGGAGTTTGACGAGTCATTACGTCCACAACTTCGTAAAGCAGGTTTCGTTACTCGTGATGCACGTAAAGTTGAACGTAAGAAAGTGGGTCTTAAGAAAGCGCGTAAGCGTCCACAGTTCTCAAAACGTTAATTTTTACGTTATCAAGAATTCAAAAACCCAGCTTATGCTGGGTTTTTTGTTTTGTAGCTATAAGATTTTGGCTCAAGGTTCAAGGCTCAAGGTTCAAGGTTCAAGGTTCAAGGTTCAAGGTTCAAGGTTCAAGGTTCAAGGTTCAAGGTTCAAGGTTCAAGGTTCAAGGTTCAAGGTTCAAGACTCAAGGAGCAAGGTTCAAAGCTCAAGGTTCAAAGCTCAAGGTTCAAAGCTCAAGGTTCAAGACTCAAGGTTCAAGCTATAAGTTTCATCTAAGCTTTGTGTCTTTCTTATTTTACAGTTATAAGTTAAGCATGTTTTAGCTGACTGGTTATGTTATGAGGTTTGAAGATTTAAGGGTATGGCAACGTTCAGCCGATTTAGCTTGCGAGATTTATTTACATTTTAAGCAGAGTAAAGAGTTTGGTTTAAAAGATCAAATAACACGATCTGCGCTTTCAATTTCTTCAAATATAGCAGAGGGTTATGAACGGGTAACACCTAAAGATTATACTCGATTTTTATCATATTCTAAGGGGAGTTGTGGAGAATTACGCTCTCAAATTTACATTGCATCAAAAATAGGAGAGGTTGATACGACAAAGGCCACTGAATGGATTGAGGAAACTCGTGAGCTTTCCCGTATGATTTCAGCATTGATGAAATCAATCGATGCTTGGAAATAAGAGGTTCAAAATTTAATATTCATTCAAAAATATATGAGTATGTTTCGCCTTTCGCCTTTCGCCTTTCGCCTTTCACCTTTCAGCTTCAATTTTCCCTTTAAGACTAATGTCGACATTAGCTTGATCAAAATAGGCCAAGTATGCGTATTTATTGAACGAAAGCTTAAAAATGACCGACTAACGCAAAAAAAGTTAAATAATTATCGCAATTAGTTTAAATCCATCAGTTAATTGGTGAATTTTTTTGCTACAATTGGCGGGCAAATAAAGTGAATGAGTTTAATGTCGCCAAATTCAGTGGTTACTGTACTTAGTTGGTGAGATTGTACTTGTTTACAAATTGTTTTTACGGAAGCGATACTATAGTCATTTGGTTTCATACTCGAGCTAACTTAATCAACTATTTGAGCAAGTCAGGATTATTCGAGCAGGAGGCTGTGAATAACCTTGTTTTAAACAAGGGTTTTAATTATGATCGTTTCTCTTTTAAAATTCGAAAAATTAACCTGCTGTAACTGATGTTCTCAATATAGCAAGTGTTGAGAATCATAGTGGAGATAAGTGGATGAGCAATGCGCCTGTAGACAATGGCCGACGTCGCTTTTTAACCATAGCTACCTCTGTTGTTGGTGGTGTTGGTGCGGCTGGGGCTGCTGTTCCTTTTATTGCGTCTTGGAATCCAAGTGAGCGAGCTAAATCTGCGGGTGCGCCTGTAGAAGTAGATATCAGCAAACTTGAGCCAGGACAATTAATACGTGTCGAGTGGCGTGGTAAACCTGTATGGGTTGTATCACGGACCCCAAAAATGCTTGAGCAGATGAAAGAACATGAAGGTCAACTTCGTGATCCGCAATCGCAAGAGCCACAACAATTAGAATCATCAACCAATGATTTCCGTTCATTACGCCCAGAGATTTTTGTCGCTGTAGGTATTTGTACGCATTTGGGTTGTTCACCTAGCTTTTTACAAGGTGGCTTTGGTGAGAAAGTGGAAGGGACTGATGACGGTTTTTACTGTCCATGTCACGGTTCTAAGTTTGATATGGCCGGCCGTGTATTTCAATCGGTACCTGCACCATTAAATTTAGAAGTTCCACCATATACTTTTCTTGATGAGACCACTATTTTAGTGGGCGAAGAACAAGGGGTGGCCTAATGTTTGGAAAAATTGTTGAGTGGATAGACGACCGTATCCCAATGACACGTGTTTGGAACATGCACATTGCACAGTATCCAGCACCAAAAAACTTTAACTTCTGGTACTTCTTTGGCTCACTCGCTATGTTAGTACTAGTTAACCAAATCCTTACCGGTATTTGGTTAACGATGAACTATGTACCATCTGCTGAAGGTGCGTTTGCATCAGTAGAATACATCATGCGTGATGTAGAGTACGGTTGGTTATTACGTTATTTGCATTCAACGGGTGCATCTGCGTTCTTCATCGTTGTTTACATGCATATGTTCCGTGGCATGATCTACGGTTCTTACCAAAAACCACGTGAATTACTGTGGTTATTCGGTATGTTTATTTTCCTAGCCCTAATGGCTGAAGCGTTCATGGGTTACTTATTACCATGGGGTCAAATGTCGTTTTGGGGTGCACAGGTAATCATTTCACTGTTCGGCGCTATTCCGGTAATTGGTGATGATTTAACACTGTGGATTCGTGGTGACTACGTTATTTCGGGTGCAACGCTTAACCGCTTCTTTGCATTGCACGTAATAGCATTACCACTGGTTATTGTTATCTTAGTATTTTTACACATTGTTGCATTGCACGAAGTGGGTTCTAACAACCCTGACGGTATTGATAACAAACGTAAAAAAGGAACCGTGGCTGAAGAAGACAAGCCTAAATTTAAGTTCCATGAATACTACACAGATAAAAAAGACATTATTGATGCGATACCGTTCCACCCTTATTACACAGTAAAAGATATTGTGGGTGTGGTTGGCTTCTTAATCTTGTTCTGTTGGGTGGTGTTCTTTATGCCTGCAATGGGTGGTTTCTTCCTAGAAGCGCCAAACTTTGAACCGGCAAACCCACTTAAAACACCAGCGCATATTTTCCCTGTTTGGTACTTTACGCCGTTTTATGCAATCTTACGTGCGATTCCAGACAAGCTAATGGGTGTTGCAGCAATGGGTGCATCTATTGTCGTGCTAGCATTATTGCCTTGGATTGACCGTGGTTCGGTTCGTTCAGTTCGTTACCGTTGTGGTTTCCACAAATGGAACATTGCAGGCTTTGTAGTTACTTTCGTTCTTTTAGGTTGGGTTGGTGCTACACCTCAAACTGACTTTAAAACGCTTGTTTCGCAAATCTGTACTGTGACTTACTTTATGTTCTTCGTACTGTTATTTGTTTACAGTAAGAATGAAAAAACTAAGCCATTGCCTGAGAGGTTAACGAAATGATGAAAAAGCTACTTATTGGTTTATTCGCTTTATCAGTAAACGTATTACCAGCAATGGCGGCAGGCCCGTCAGTTCCTCTAATGGAAGCGGGTAACGATATATCTGATCAACCTTCTTTGCAACGTGGCGCAAAGTTGTTCATGAACTACTGTCTTGGTTGTCACCAAATGCAGTATCAACGTTATGAACGTACTTTCCGCGATATTGGTATTCCAACAGAGATTGGTCAAGAGCAACTTATTTTTGATGGTTCAAAAGTAGGTAGTCATATCAATAATGCAATGAAGAAAGAAGATGCTGCAAAATGGTTTGGTGCGGCTCCGCCGGATCTAACAAATGTTGCGCGTGTGCGTGGCAGTGATTGGATTTATACCTATTTAAAATCGTTTTACAAAGATGAATCTCGTCCGTTTGGCGTAAATAATACGTTATTCCCATCGGTGGGTATGCCACATGTTCTTCAAGAGTTGCAAGGTGTTCCTACTGCAATTACTGAAGAAGTAACAGTAGATGGTAAAACAACCACTCATATTACTGGTACAGAAACAGATGGTACGGGCGAATTAAGTGTAGATGAATATGACCAAGCAGTTCGTGATTTAACGAATTTCCTAGAGTATGTAGGTGAACCTACACGTCTCGAATCGGAAGCGCTAGGTATTAAGGTACTTGGATTCTTAGTGATTCTATTTATCTTGGCATTTATGCTGAAGAAAGAATACTGGAGAGATGTTCATTAAGTTTGAACATATTTAAAGGTAATTTTGCAATAGGGGCTTAAGCCCCTATTGCTGTTTTAGTTATTTAATGGAGGTAGGCATGGCCGTAGCTGCCAATAAGCGCCCTGTAATGACCCTTTTTTCTGGTGCTAACTGTATGTATAGCCACCAAGTACGCATTGTACTTGCTGAAAAAGGTGTAAGTGTAGATATTCATATGGCTGAAAAGGATAATCTGCCAGAAGCACTTCACGAAATTAACCCTTACGGCACAGTGCCAACACTGATTGACCGTGAGCTTGGTTTATATCAGGCAAACATCATCATGGAATACCTTGATGAACGTTTTCCTCATCCTCCACTAATGCCTGTATACCCGGTCATGCGTGGTCGTAGTCGTTTAATGATGCACCGTATTGATACTGATTGGTACAGCCTAGCTGAAAAAATCATTAACAACACGTCTGAAGCAGCGCAAGCGCGTAAAGAGCTGACAGAAGCATTACTTGCAATAGCACCCATCTTTAGTGAAGCGCCTTACTTTATGAGTGAAGAGTTTAGCTTAGTTGATTGTTACTTAGCTCCACTATTATGGCGTTTACCTGAGTTTGGTATTGAGCTAAATGGTGCAGGCTCTAAAGAACTTAAAGAGTATATGATCCGTTTATTTGAACGTGAATCATTCCAAGCTTCTTTAACTGAAGCAGAGCGTGAGATCCGTTTATAATGACCTCTAATCGTCCTTATTTACTACGCGCTTTTTTTGATTGGATTGTTGATAACGAATGCACACCACACTTAGTGGTTAATGCTGATTTTCCTGCAGTGCAAGTGCCAACACAGTTTGTCCAAGACGGCCAAATTGTACTGAACATAAGCCCTTCAGCGGTTACGCAGTTTTCGTTAGATAATTCTCAGCTTAGCTTTAACGCACGCTTTGGCGGTCAGCCAATGCAAGTGTACGTGCCTTTAGGGGCTGTACTTGCAATATATGCACGCGAAAATGGCGAAGGCACAGTCTTTACTGCAGATGAGTTTTTAGAGGACGAAGACGATTTTGCTCCAGAGCTTGAAAGTGTTGATTCATCACCTGAAATAGTTGATGAAACACCTGATCCTAAGCCTGAAAAGAAAAAAGGCTCACATTTACGCGTTATAAAATAACCCTTAAATGTTAGATAAAAACCGCTTAATAAGCGGTTTTTTTATGCCTGATTAAAAGTAGGCGAAAGGTGAAAGGGAAAAGGTGAAAGTTCACGGGCGACGAGCTGCGAGAAACGGGTTGAGATTGATTGGTGTAGCTGCGGGTTTATTCCGCGCATGTGGTTTTAGGTAATAAATTTATTCACAAAGAGGTTAAGAGACGCTGTGCTTTTAGAGCTAGTGAAAAAACAATTAATCACTCGGGCTCATGGTTATTGTTTTCTCATTTACTGCTCATTCACTTCTCTTTGTGTATATGGTTTTTTAAGCGGGTTCATTGTCTACAGGTATAAAAAAACCTTGCGATGTTAACCGCAAGGTTTTTAAATTTCTCGAACCTCGAACCTCGAACCTCGAACCTCGAACCTCGAACCTCGAACCTCGAACCTCGAATCTCGAACCTTATTCTTTACAAATACTCAAACACTTTAATAACGCGCTCTACGCCAGAGATATTACGGGCAATATTAACGGCTTGGTTTGCTTCAGCGTCAGATACTAGCCCCATTAAGTATACTTCGGCATTTTCAGTCACTACCTTTATATTATTACTGCTGATGTTTTCAGCCGCTAAAAGCTGCGCTTTTACTTTTGAGGTTAACCATGAGTCGTGAGTTTGCGTGGTAATACCAATATTTGAGCCAATGCGTAGTTGGTTGTGAATTTTACGAATGCCAGATAGGTTCTCAATGGTTTTAAACGCTTGGTTTTTCATTTCTTGGTTAGGAACTTGCCCTACCATTAAAACCACGCCATTAACGCTTATAACGCTGATATGAGCAAACTTATTAAGACGTTCATCTTCACTAATAGCAATGCTGGCTTTTATTTCAATGTTGTTGTCGTCTATTTGCGAGCCAATGGTTCGTCTATCGTTTGCTGCAGTAACAGCACTGGCTGTGCCGGCCACTACAGCAGCAGCACAACCTTGTAATAACACAACGGTGCCTAAAATAATCAGGGAGCGTTTAAACATAATTTTCATCCTGCGGGAAAAGAGTTAAATCTACCAATTCACTTAAACAGTGAAGGTTAACTAAATGCGATTCAATAATGCGACTAGGGCGTTTAGACGGTGTACGTATTTCTACATCGTTGTGCCCAAGTAAGCCAACGAGTTCGCCACCATCATCACCTACCATTACTATGACCTTCATATCTTTGGTTAGTGCCGCTTCTACTGCAGAAATTATATGTTTTTCATTGCCATTAATTGCTAATGCAAGGAGCAAATCACCTTGCTGAGCAAAGGCACGTACTTGGCGTGCAAAGGTATCGTGGTCATCTATTTGATGGCCTTGACCTAGGTTAATATTTTCTTGCGAAAGGGCAATTGCAGGTAAGCAAGGGCGCTCTGTTTCGTAAAAGTTTACTAATACGCCAGCCATGTGTTGTGCCAACATGTGGCAGTTTGCTGTGCCGCAACATATCAGTTTATTACCATTGATCAGGCTTTGTGCAATGGTGAATGCCGCTGACTCCAATGCGCTAGGAAGTACTTCACCTGCTGCAATTTGAACTTGAATACTTTCTTTAAAAATTTCTTTTATTGTGTCTTGCATGGATTACCAACAATTAATATCTAATTCTGTGTGAGCTCACACCCGCTTTATTAAGGATGATGATTTTTAGAAGCAGCTTGTTAATTTTTAACTACGCATTAATGCATTTAGCTGTTGTAATAATTGCTCACTCATTTGTATGTGCTCGGTATTAAAATACGTTTTTTAGCCAGTTTATGTGTAGTGATGGCTCGCCTGTTATAGCAACATAATCAATACGTAATGGCTGATTCTTTAAGTTTTTAGCCGCGAGGTAATGATAAATAGTTCGTCTTAATTTTTCTTGCTTTTGCGGGCTTAAAGCATAATTAGCGCCGCCTTTTATATTATTTTTACGAAACTTAACCTCAACAAACACTAAGGTGTCACCGTCTTTCATAATGACATCAAGTTCGCCATAGGGGCAGTAGTAATTACGCTCAATCGCTTTTAAGCCTTGTGCTTCTAAATACTTTTGCGCTTGGCGCTCATAATACTGGCCTTTTTCACGACTATTTTGCCACAGCTGTTTAAACCACGACATGTCGACCCCTTAGTTAATTATGGTTATGCCATCGTTAGCTGATTGCATAAATAGCGGTACAGGGCGTTGTGTTTTTAACTCCACCGGTTTTATTCGGCGGTTGCTGTACTGAGCCCATTGCAGTGAACGTTCAATATCACCGGCACTATTAATCGACAATTTACCGCTCAACCCTGAAAAGTATTTATCGGGTGTAACACTCAATTGCCTAATATCGTTAAGCATGGTGACGGAATCATAAGCCATCGCAAATAAACGTTGGCTTATATCGGCTTGTTCAGGCCATAAATCATTGTATTGCTGACGCAGATTATGTTGCTTAATTTGTGAGTCTAACATCCAAGGCAGTTCAGTAAAGTAGAGTCCGTCTAAATCACCTTTGTCAGTGGTATCTATTTGCTTACTGTGGCTTTTAGAGCTGGCGTAAATGGGAATTCTATCGGCAAAGGTACTCACATTAACATCAAGGTAAGGCTTAATTAATCGGGTTTCAATGGCGTCGCCGAGTATGTAGATGGCATCAATATCTCCACGTGAGCGTGTTTCGCTTTCAACTTCTTTATTAAAAAGTGCTTTAACAGATTTAATACGTTCTTTTGACTTATCAACTTCTAACAAGCTAGTAATCGTATTGGGCATATCTTTGTTATCGTTGTAAAAACCAACTTGCGTGGTTGTTTCACTATAGCGTTGCCACTGCAGATTAAAGTAGTCAACTAAGCGCTGGCCATTGGTATTATTTGGCGCTAGCAACATCGGCTTTTGATAACCCTGTGCTAAAAAGTGCTCTAGCGTTTGCTGTACTTCATGTTCAGGATTAAGCGCAAAAAAGTAATGTTGCAGCGAGGTTCTTTCGCCATCAAAGGTATTTAAATGTAAGGTGGGTATATCGAGTAATGTATTGGTATTAGCGAGCTTATCTATATTGGCTTTTAATAGTGGACCAATAACAAAGTCAGGCTGTAACTGAGAAATTTGTGCGCTCAACGCTTCTGTTTCAGTGTTTTCATCTATAAACAGTGTTTCGTTGATCTCTTTTTTATCAAGCGCTGCCAATATACCGGCTTTTAAGGCATCCCCAAGGCGCTTATTAGCACCTGACTGAGGCAGTAAAACAACCAAACGCTCAATATTAATTGGCGCTAATTCATTAGCATACGTTTCTTGTTTTGGCAGTACATTGTTACCAGGATGCCCAAGGTAACGGCGGCGCCAATTATTAATGGCTTGGTCTAAATCAACCGAGCTGTTGGCGTAAACTTGATGATACAAAGCTAAGTTAACCCAACCTTGTTGGATCACAGAACCACGGTTAAATCGTTCTAATGCGTAAGATGAGAGTTGCTTTAAATTTTTCCAAAGTGCATCACTAAGCTGAGGAATTGAAATAGTGTTTTTAGTTGCAGATTCTGACGCCGCAAAAAAATAGGGTGCAGCACGTTTTGGCAAGTTTTGAGAAGCAAAAATGCTGGCAGTTAAAAATTGGTGCCAGGCAAAATGTTCGGGTTGCTTGAGTTGTCCCTCAAGTGAGTTTAATACTTCAAGTGCTTGCTGGTTTTTATTCTGCTCTTTTTGTGCAAAGGCAATATATAAACGGTTTTGAATTTGATCAACACTGGCAGTAAGTGCAAGTTCGCTACATATTGTTTCGAGTAGCGGCCAGTTTTCTTCAGTAATCGCGCTATCACGGGCACTATAAAGCAGTTGAATTTTATCTGCACCAAAACGGTTTTGCGCTAATTGATAAATCGATTGCGCGTTCAGTGCTTCATTTTTCAGCGTATTGGCACTGCTATTTAAGTTATCGCTGGTTTTAGTTGGTTTTTCGGTTGTGCTACACGCCGATAACCCTGACAATATAATTAATAGACTAACTAGTTTAAGTCGCACAATGATTTCCCATACGTTAACGCGATTTGCTTATATTACTGACTGACGCAGGAGACCTCAATGTTAAATGAGGAGAATTCACAGAAAATTGGCACTCTTTACGTTGTTGCCACCCCAATCGGCAATTATGACGACTTAAGTCAGCGTGCAATCGCGACATTATCGCAGGTTGACTTAATCGCTGCTGAAGACACTCGCCATACTGGCAAGCTACTCAGCCACTTTGGTATTAAGGCTAAAACCTTTGCGTTACATGACCATAATGAAAAGCAAAAAGCGCAGCAAATTATCGACCAACTTAATCAAGGGTTAAATATTGCATTAGTATCCGATGCCGGCACGCCGCTTATAAGCGACCCTGGTTATGCCGTTGTTAATTTATGCCGTGAGCAGGGCGCACTTGTAACACCTGTACCTGGTGCATGCGCTGCTATTACGGCGGTATGTTGTTCAGGGCTGCCAACCGACCGTTTTCAGTTTGTTGGCTTTACGCCCGCTAAAAGTAAAGCACGCCAAGATTTTTTTATTGATGCGGTTAACTCAAGTATTACCAGTATTATGTATGAAAGTACCCACCGTATTATGGCAAGCTTAGACGATTTAGAAGCAGCGCTAGGTGGTGAGCAGCAAGTGGTATTTGCCAAAGAGCTCACTAAAACATTTGAAACCTTTTTTAATGGCACAGTGACTGAGTTAAAGCAGTTTTTAACTGACGATCCTACTAAACAGCGCGGTGAAATAGTACTCATGCTGCCGGGTAAACCTAAGGTAGTTGACGATATTCCGCCAGAGGCACGCAAAATGTTAGCGCTACTTGAAAACGAAATGCCAATGAAAAAAGCCTGTGGCGTGGTGGCCGATTACTTTGGTATGAAGAAAAACGCGCTGTATAAAACAATTATTGAAGAAAAACAGTAAATGTTTACTGCGTAGTGTGGTGCTCTCATGTATACTGCGCGCCGAGTTAGCCAAGATAATCGCTGCCTGCAACGAAAATGCGCAGGGGGAGGAAAGTCCGGGCTCCACAGGGCAGAGTGCCAGTTAACGGCTGGGGGGCGTGAGCCCACGACAAGTGCAGCAGAGAGAAGACCGCCAATCTTCGGATTGGTAAGGGTGAAAGGGTGCGGTAAGAGCGCACCGGGCCGCTAGTAATAGTCGGTTGCAAGGTAAACTCCACTCGGAGCAAGACCAAATAGGGTTCCTTATGGCGTGGCCCACGTTGGAACCGGGTAGGTTGCTTGAGCCATAGAGCGATTTATGGCCTAGACGAATGATTATCACTTTCTTCGGAAAGGACAGAACCCGGCTTACCGGCTAACTCACTCATTCAATAAAAAAGCCCGCAGTTAACGCTGCGGGCTTTTTTGTGTTTGGAATAAGCTGTCAGGTTGCGGGCGGCGAGCTTCGGGTTGCGGGCTTAAAACCTAAACTCGACGCGAGACTAACTATCGCCTTCAGGCATAAAAAACCTTGTAATGTTAACCGCAAGGCTTTTAAATTTCTCGAACCTCGAACCTCGAACCTCGAACCTCGAACCTCGAACCTCGAACCTCGAACCTCGAACCTCGAACCTATCTATATAATATTTTTACCCTGCTCTGGGTCGCGTGATTCATCGGCTTGCTCGCGAATATCATCCGTATCACTACTTACATCATCAATACTGTGTTCATGCTCTGTGGTTTTATGTTTTTGAATATGTGATTGCTCGTTAATTTCTTCTGTTGTCTCTGTTTTAGCTTCGCTTGCTATGGGATAAATATCTTCACCTTGGCTATTGAGCAATATACGCTCTCTGGCATTGTCAGGCATACTTATATTATGTTGCGTAAAACTATTGATTAACTCTCGCATAAGCTGTGAGGCTACTTTTACCGTGCTGTATTGTTCGCCGTTGACCCAAAAGTAAACGGTAAAGTTAATAGTGGCGGAGCCTAAGTTATCAATCAATACTTGGGGAGGTGGATCGCTAAGCACAGAGGTTTGCTGCGATATTATACTAATTGCCAGACTTTGTGCGTCGCGAATGTCATTATCGTAGCCAATACCGATTGAAAAATGACCGCGCATTTTTGGATTAGCGGTTAAGTTTTTAATGGTATTTTTATACACAGTCGCATTGGGTATTTGAATATGATTGCCATCGTAGTCAACTAAAGTGGTTGCCCGTGCAGTTACTTTTTTAACAATACCAATTCTGCCATCAACTTCTATTACATCATCTATTTTAAATGGACGCTGTACACTTAAAAGTAAACTGGCAATAAAGTTCTCAGCAATATCCCGAAAGGCAAAGCCTAAAATAAGCCCAATTAATCCGGTACCACTCATAATTGCGACCGCGAATTCGGTAAGTCCTGCCAAGCGTAAAAATAGATAAAACCCGAGTAAAATAATTAAGGTGCTAATACCTCGCCTAGCAACTAGATGTACTAATTTACTCTTGGTCATGTAGGTAACAGGCTTTATTAACAAGCGTGATAATGGTGTGGCAATTAAATAACTAATCACCAAAATAACAATCCCTAATAATAAAGTGGGCAGTAATTGCATGAATGTGTGTAGTAATTGCACGCTTTGATCTTTTAAAAAGCTCCAGGAAATAGAGTTTGGCTTAACGGTGTCGATTGCTGGAATTGATGTGTTATTAGCGAGTGTTGCAATTAAAGCACTGAGCATAGAGGTCATCCGTGTTAGGTCGAAGTAATTAGGGTCTGTGTTAAACAATAGCAGCAAGTCTAGGGTCTGTTGACCTTTGCGTATTAATATTTGTTCAAACTAGGGGCAATTTAATCGCGGCGCGAGGTTTGTAACCTAGTGGGCTAAGTAAAAGCCGAGCAACAAAGAGTTAATTGCCCCTAGGCAGAACCCTTCGGGCAGCGCCTGTTTGGCATTAATGCTACGTTATCGCCTATTTATGGGGAGTAACCACACCACTTAGGCTCTGCCTTGCCTAAACACCAAACAGACTGCTGCAAATTTAACCTTGAAAGTTCAACAGACCCTAATACCAAGCAGTATTTGTTTGGCAAACATTTTGCTACTTAATTAGAAAAAGGGAGTTAACTATGAGTGACTTTAAGCGTGGCCAAAGAGCCAAGCAGCCTAACCATATCCCTCTGCGTGGCTGGTGGGATATTACAAGGCGAATAGTAAAACAAATGAGCCGTGATAATTTATCTTTAGTGGCGGCTGGCGTGGCATTTTATGCGTTACTGGCTATTTTTCCCGCCATTGCGGCATTGGTGTCTGTGTATGCTTATTTTGCATCACCGAATGATATTAGTGTGTATTTAAGTCAGTTTATGGCGTTATTACCACAAAGCACTCAAGAAATTATTTTATCTCAAGTTTCAAGTCTTGCGCAAAAGTCACAAACTAGTTTAAGCCTTAGTGCGCTGGGTACTTTACTGTTAACTATCTGGAGTAGCTCTAAGGGCAGCCAAGCGTTGATCACAGCATGTAATATTAGTTATCACGAATACGAAAAACGCTCATTCTTAAAGGCGCAACTTGTGCGTTTGTTATTTTCAGTGGGTGCAATTGTGGTGGCTGTAATAGCACTGGTAATTATAGGTATATTACCGCTAGCGCTTAATTTACTCGGAATTAAAGAGAGTATTGATTTTTTAATCATGCTTATATCATGGCCGTTGCTGGCATTGACCTTTAACTTTGCATTATTAATTTTATACCGTTATGCGCCTCACAGAAAAGCAGCTAAATGGCGCTGGGTTACCGTGGGCTCATTCACCGCCACCGTATTATGGATTGTGGCATCTTTTGGCTTTTCATTTTATGTATCTCATTTTGCTAGTTACAACGAAACATATGGCTCTTTAGGTGGAGTGGTTATTATGCTTATGTGGCTATTTATTAGCGCTTATATCATTATTTTGGGAGCCACAATCAATGCTGCGTTAGAGCAGCAAACTGCTCAAGACAGCACCATTGGACCAGATAAAAAAAGAGGGCAGCGAGGTGCGTATGTAGCAGACCACCTCGACACAAAATAACCAGTATTAGGGCTAAATGACTTTTATTTTAAACTAATTACTTGATTTGTTGTTATCAGCTGCATAAACGAGGCTTTGTGCAGCGGCTTTGAAAACAAATAGCCCTGGCCATAATCACAACCGGCCTCAAGTAATAAATCCATTTGTAATTTTGTTTCTATGCCTTCGGCAATCACTTTTAAACCAAGCTGATGAGCCATCATGATAATTGCTTCACACAAAGCCAGCTCTTGACTGCCTTTTTGAATATTATCAACAAAGCGTTTATCTATTTTTAGGTAGTCGGTATCCATTTCTTGCAAGTAAGCAAGCGATGAATAACCGGTGCCAAAGTCATCAAGGGCCAATTGCATACCTGACTTAACCAAGGCTTTCAAACGACTTTGGGTAAGTTCTTCCGGGTTAACCATTAAGCCTTCAGTAATTTCGGCCACAATCGCTGAGGCTGGTATATTTGCCGTTGCTAGCATATCGTACCATTCGTCTATGCCGCTATCGACGGTTGCCAATTGCACTGGTGAAACGTTAATGCTTATTTGAAATTCATCTTGAATGTGTTTTTTAATATCATTAAGTGTTTGTAGTGCCTCAGCAAATACAAATTGACCCAGCGCATTTATTTGTCTGGTTTCTTCAGCAAGAGGAATAAAGTCAGCAGGGCTGATCAGGCCTTTTTCTGGGTGTTGCCAACGAATAAGTCCCTCAGCTTTATGAACGTGTAAATCATTAAGCGATACGATAGGTTGGTAATACAATTCAAATTGTTCTAGCTCTATAGCTGAGCGAAGCTCTTTGAGTAGTTGCATTCTTGCGTTTGCATCTTCACGCATATCATGTGAGAAAAATTCAAAGCCATTGCGACCGCTATTTTTTGCTTTATACATAGCTTGGTCAGCGGCTTTAAGTAATTGCTCTGGATTTTGGCCATCATCTGGCGCGCAGGCAATACCAATACTGGCACTGATATACACTTTTTCATCTTCAATAAAAATAGTGGAGGCAAGGCTAAGCAAAAGTGATTTTGCCATTTGCTTTATATTATCGCTGCCATGTAAATCACTAAATACAACAACAAACTCGTCTCCGCCAATTCGTGCTACAAAGTCAGCCTCTTTGGCCGTTTGCACAATTCGCTCAGATACTAACTTAAGTAATCTATCGCCGTAATGGTGGCCCAATGTGTCGTTAATATCTTTAAAATGATCAATATCTAATAGCATAATGACCAGTTTTTGATCTGCATTGGTCAGGTTTGCGAATCGTAGGTTTAAGCGCTCTTTTAGTTCTAATCGATTAGGCAAGTCGGTTAAATGATCAAAGTGCGCTTGTCGCCAAATTAATTCATCTGCTTGTTTTTTCTCGGTTAGGTCGGTAAAAATAGCAATACGACTAGTCGGGGCTTTATTTTTATCGTAAATAGTATCGATGGTTAACCATTCAACATACAGCTCGCCATTTTTACGACGATTGGTTATTTCACCTTGCCAACGCCCTGTTTTATTGAGCGATTGCCACATGTAATTATAAAACTGCTTATCGTGTTTACCCGATGATAAAATACCAATAGTTTGATTGAGAGCTTCTCTTCGAGAATACAAAGTTGTTTCACAAAACGCAGGGTTCACATCATAAATAACCCCATTTTCATCCGTGATTGCCATGCCTTCACTGCTGTTGTTGTAAACTAATGACGCTAAATGCAACGATTCTTGATTTTGCTTTCGTTGCGTGATGTTACTAATAACGATAATAAACTCATCGGCTTTTTTCATTGGGCTAATTTTAGCTTCATAAAAATGATTATCTTGTTTATGTTCAAGCTCAACAGTGACAGGGGCGTTCAGGGGTATTAAGTACCCTTGCACTTGTTTTAAATTAGCATCAGAGAATAAACACGATAATTTTTTAGGGGGTGTTGAATGGCTATAATTTAACGATTTAATACGTCCACCGGTATCAAGAATATTGCCATTGGCATCTACGCGTAAAAAAGCATCGGGTAATGCATTAAGCAAGCTATTGAGCTCGTCATGCTTATGTTTAAGGCATGCTTCAGCCGTTAAGCGAGTTTCGGCCATGTATTTAAAACGATGGTAAAGTCTATTTAGCTCAGGACTATTGGGCTGCTCATCGTCATGAGGCATATTACCGGCCGCTAAGCGGTTTACCGCCTGCGTTAAACTTTTAATCGGATTTAAAATGCTTTTATTGACCAGTCGTCTGGCCAATACAGCTAAAAGAAGAATAGTAATTAAAAACCCTAAAACCATTTTTACAAAGTTAATATCTATCTGCTCAATCATTTTATCAACTGGCTGAGTAATATAAATTGACAGTTGATTACCGCTATTATCTTTATAAAGCGTTGTGTGATTGTAAATTCGGCTCGCCCCATCATTCCCTCTGTAAATTATTCCGGCTTGTTGGCTATGATCAAGGTCTTCATTGGTTATTTTTTTACCTAATCGATCGGCTGAAAAAGGAAACTTAGCTAAAACTAAGCCGTTAGAATCAGTAATCACTGCGCGTGAATTATTGGGCAGATTTAAATTATTAAGCGCTGAATTCCACCATTGCAAAGCAATAGAGGCTACTAACATACCTGTAATTTGGCCGTTTTCATCTAATATTGGCGAAGCAAAAGCGAGATTGGGTGCATGTATGCTTCTACCAATTTGGTAACTGCCTATTGAAAATGTTTTAGTTGTGAGGGCATGTTGAAAGTATTGACGATCTCTAATATTTATATTTTGGTTTTTACCCTTTGTTGCACACAGAATATCGCCTTGGCGATTGTAAATACTTACATTAGCAATGTTGCTATACAATGTTTGCAAGTCTAAAAAGTAAGACGGGCAATTGGCCGACATTTTGGTAATGCTTAAATTCTTGTTTGCTAAGAATAAATTTAAGCGTTTTACATCATCAATAATATTTTTTTGCTGCAAAACTAAATGATCAGCAATATGCATTACTTTTTTTTCACTTTCTTTAAGTGCTGCATCGCGACTAAACCATAAGGTAATTAAGATCACAGCGATCCCAGGCATGCAAATTAGCATAAGTAGTCGATAAAGCTGATGTTTTAATGATGCAGTAAAAATAATCGTATCCAAATAAATATAGGGTAAAACTCTGACCAATAATTCTACTATAAATAACCTTTAATGTACTAAGGTTATATCGCAAATATTAAATTTACTTTTATTGTATATAACTGAAATTTATTAATTAATTTTCGGGTAGAGTCATAATAATAAATTAATATTTTATACTTTTACTTAACCTATTTTAGGCAACAAAAATGAAAATAACCAAAGTACTAACTGCTTATGCTACCCAAGATGGGGATGGTGTTAATATTCGTCGTATTCCAGGATTTGATGGTAAATATTTAGATCCATTTTTAATGATAGATGAACTTAAATCTGACGATGAAAGTGATTATATTGGTGGCTTTCCTCCTCATCCTCATAGGGGGATCGAAACCTTTACCTATATTTTAAAAGGCGGGTTTGAACATCAAGACCAAATGGGTAACAAAAAGGCGATTCGTGCGGGTGACGTACAATGGATGAGTACCGGTAGCGGTGTTATGCACAGTGAAATGCCCCTTGCCGATGCTGAACAAGGCTTACATGGTTTTCAAATTTGGCTCAATATGCCAAGTGCTCAAAAAATGCGTGAGCCTCAATACCAAGATACCACAGAGCATCCAGCACCGAGTTTTACTAATCAACAAGGTGTTTCACTTAAAGCCTTAGCAGGGACATGGCAATTTGAATCACACCAATTGGCTGCAAGCTTACAAAATTTAGCTGCTAATGGTGCTATAGCCGATGTAGCTTTGCCTGCGGGTGAAGGGCTTAATTTACCGGCTTTAAAACAGCAAAAAGTGATGATTTATATTCATACAGGCTCATTAATATCTCAGACCGGTGACGTGTTTAATGCGGGTAATTTGCTTATATTAGAACCATTGAGTGACATTGCATTACAGGCAAAGAAAACGGCGGGGGTTCTTATTTTAGCAGGCGATCCACTTAACCAGCCAATTGCGCACATGGGACCTTTTGTAATGACCACCGAGGCTGAAATTCGCCAGGCTGTTAGCGATTATCAAAATGGTTTTTTTGGCTCATTGTCGTGATGAATCGATGCGGGAATGACTTTTAAGCAAGTAGCTTTAATAACCAAGTGTATTTTTTTATCGTGTTAGCATCACCTTTAGCAGACTCAACTACAGCGCCAGCTGCAAACGCACTGGCGAGCCCCACTTTTGTTGCTGCAAAGCGCTTGGCTCTGTATTTTATAGCTGCAAGATGCTGACGTTTTAGCTCTGATCGCATAACAACTTCTTTATCTAGCTGTTGCACGCGAGCGTTCGGTGAGTTGATCAAATAATTGATTAACATAATTGTGTGTGCCTTATAATTTAAGCAGCTGCTTTAGGCTATTTAGCGTTTTAGTAAAGCCAATTTTTTTGCTTAGATAAACGGCGTTTCGCCACAGCCAAACTAAGCATAAAATTTGTAGGCTGATCACCACTGCAATGCTCAGCCAAATAGAGCTAAACAGATCAAAGGTGGCAAAGCCTACAATACCTAAAAATCCCACCCACAGTAACACCAAGCCACTGGCAAAACATCCTAGTAGAATGGTGATCAGTGCTAAGGATCTTAGCGATAGCTTCCACTCTGCTATTGCCAGCTGATGTGTCAACTTTCCTTGTTGGTGATAATCATCCTTGAGCTGCGCTGCATAATCAGCAAGCTTAGCAATATGATCTTGCCAGTCATCGGCGTGTTTTGCCGATGACGGCGAATCTGTCCCTTGTGATTCACTTGGTGTTGAGTGTTGGTTTTGCATTAGTATTACTTACGACGAAACAGTGCTGTAACTAACATACCAGCAGCAAACGCCAGACCCGCCGTTGCTAATGGGTTTTCTGATGCGAGTTGACGCGTTTTAGACGAACACTCTGCTAGTTTCTCACGAGCGGCTAACTGCTTTTCATTAAGCGTTTCAGCTGAGCTGCTTGCGCCTTTACGTACACCATTTTCAGCTACCGCCGCTTTACTTGATAATGCATCAACTGCGTCATGCGCTGCTGATGTCGCTTTATCTGTTAGCGGTGCTTCAATCTCTTGTTTTGCATCAATAGAAGTTTTGCTCTTTGTTGCCGTAGCCATAATCAATCCTTAATAGTTTTTTAAAAGTAATTATTTAGATGCAATGATTAAACCAGTCTTTAACCTGTTGTTTTATATGAATTGTATTTTATTTACGAATTTTGAGTGGGTTTATAGCTGTAACTATTGCGACAACAGTTTGTAATTTTTACAAACTAGGACGTGTTGATCATTCGAGATTGATTTTTTCTTTGTCCACTCAGTTACAAACCTCGCGACGCGATTAAACCGCATCTAGTTTGACCAAACTCTAATTCACAAAGGTCAGCAGGGCTCAAATAAATTGTAATTATTCACTGTTTATTCATTAAGCAAATAATGCCAACGAGCTAATAAAAAGAACGATAAAAAATTTTTTACTGGCTGATCAGATTTTTTATTAAACAATTCAACCGCTTTAATCGGAGCCTTATTTTTTCAGGCTTCGCGGGGTGCTAAAGCTGGGTGACTTACTTGACAAAAAGGCTTGTCAAGCCCTAAACTGGAGCACTGTGGTAAAAAGTGGTGTTTAGTGGATCAAACTGGATCGGGTTAATCAAAAAGTTGATTAAAATAAATTTACAATAGGCTTTTTATGTTTCGTGGCGCAAGTTCACTGAGTTTGGATGATAAAGGACGTTTTGCGGTACCGACTAAGTACCGAGATACGCTATTGTCTGAAGATCAGGGAACGGTAATTTGCACAGTTGCACTCAATGAGCCTTGCCTTTGGTTATACCCTCTTGCTGAATGGCTAGAAATAGAAAGCCGTTTAGCAAAAATATCTAATATGAATCCTAGAGCACGACGGATGCAACGTATGTTGTTAGGTAATGCGACAGAATATCAGCTTGATAAAAACGGTCGAATTTTGTTGGCGCCTTCATTGCGCTCACATGCAGAACTTGGCAAAAAAATTATGCTGGTGGGTTTAATGAATAAATTTGAAATTTGGGATGAAGCACGTTGGCACGAGCAGATGCGCCAAGACACTGAGCTTGAAAGGCTCGGTGATTTTGAACCGAATGACGATTTAAATAACTTCACCCTCTAGCAGCAAAATAAAAGGCAAATAACAGCTAATGACAGCGCAATTTGAACACGTATCCGTATTAATGGACGAAACCATAGATGCACTTGCAATTAAGCCAGACGGCATATACATGGATGGTACCTTTGGACGTGGCGGACATTCAGGGCAAATATTAGCGCGCTTAGGTGAAAGCGGTCGTTTGCAGGCCATTGACCAAGATCCACAAGCGATAAAGTCTGCTGAAAAATTTGCTGATGATCCACGTTTTTCAATTGCTCATTCTCGTTTTTCAAAGTTATACGAGGTAGCTGAGCAAAACGATCTTATTGGTCAGGTTGATGGCATTTTACTTGATATTGGTGTGTCGTCGCCGCAGCTAGATGACGCAGCACGTGGCTTTAGCTTTATGAAAGATGGTCCGCTCGATATGAGAATGGATCCAAGTACAGGTCGCAGCGCAGCGCAGTGGTTAGCTGAGGCTGAATTAGATGACATTACTCATGTGATCAAAAAGCTAGGTGAAGAAAAATTTGGTAAGCGCATTGCGCACAAAATTTTAGAAGTGCGTGAACACACGCCAATCACTACCACTAAGCAGCTCGCTGATTTAGTCGATGAAGCCGTACCGGTGAAAGATAAGTTTAAACACCCTGCAACGCGGACTTTTCAGGCTATTCGTATTTATATCAATAGCGAATTAGAGGAAATTCAAACGGCATTACAAGCGGCGATTAAAGTTCTTAAGCCGGGTGGTCGCTTAGTGGTTATTTCGTTTCATTCTTTAGAAGATCGCATTGTTAAACAATTTATTAAAAAACAGAGTAAGGGAGAAGCGATACCCAGAGGTCTGCCTTTAACCGACGCACAAATAAATAAAAATCTGACGTTAAAAGCAGTGGGTAAAGCTATTAAACCAAGTGCTGATGAAGTGGCGCGTAATCCACGCTCTCGCAGCTCAGTGCTAAGGATCGCACAGAGGTTGGGATGAGTAAAAAAGCGAGCTATCGCCAACCCAATTTATTTCTTGAAATAATTAAAGGCCTAGGTGCGAACAAGATCACCTTGGCCTTGTTGGTTGTGATATTCGCATCAAGCTTGAGTGTGGTGCAAGTAACTCATCTCTCTCGAGCGCAATTAATTGAGCAAGATTCGTTGCTCCAAGAGCGTGACGAATTGGATTTAGAATGGCGTTATTTTTTAGTGGAAGAAGAGTTTTATTCACAACATGCGCGCATTGAAGAAGTGGCAACGTCACAACTCGAAATGAAGCGGCCAACCAGCCAAGATGAGCAGGTAATTATATTACAATGAGAATGCGAGGCAAAAAACCAGTCAATAACCTAATAGCATGGCGCTTTATTTTAGTGTGCGCGGTGATTTTTTTAGTGTTTGTGACCTTGGTATCGCGTGCTGCGTACTTGCAAGTAATTGAACCTGATAAAGCGCGCTCTGAAAGCGATAAACGTACGGTACGGATTGAAAAACTGCATGTGCAACGCGGGATGATTTTCGATCGTAACGGTAAAGAGCTTGCCGTTAGTGTGCCTGTGGTAAGCGTGTATGCGGATCCTAAAGCCCTGCATAAATCACTGGTGAGTAAAGTACTTAGGCAAGCACGCAAAAACGGTGAAGATCAGCAAACGCTTCGTGAAAATGTTGCTGAGTTAAATAAGCGTACCGCCCTGTATTATAAAAATGATTTACGCTGGCGTGAATTGGCTGATGTGTTGCGCATTGAGCCTAGTAAAATTAACACGCGATTACTTGATGATCCTACTCGTCGCTTTGTGTATTTAAAACGCCAAGTGACTCCCGCTGTGGCTAATTACATCGGTGATTTACGCCTACCTGGTATTCATTTATTGGATGAATCAAAACGTTATTACCCTGCTGGTGAAGTAAGCGCACATGTTATTGGGTTTACCAATATTGATGGTAAAGGCATTGAGGGCATAGAAAAGCTTTATGAAAATGCGTTAACCGGTGAAGAAGGTCGCCGTACCATTCGAAAAGATGCGCAAGGGCGTGAAGTTGAAGTGCTTGATGAACGCGAGCGAGTAGAGCCTGAAAGCATTCAGCTAAGTATTGATCAGCGAATTCAAGCCATTGCCTATAAAGCAGTTAAATCAGCGGTATTAACTTATAAAGCGACTTCAGGTTCTGCCATGGTAGTAGATGTTAAAACCGGTGAAGTCTTGGCCATGGTCAATAGCCCATCATTTAATCCTAACAACTTAAGCGGGGCGGCTCCTCATAAACGTCGTAACCGCGCTATTACCGATTTGTTTGAACCCGGCTCAACTGTTAAGCCTCTAGCCATTTTAGCTGGATTAGACTACGGCACAATCCAACCGGATGACAAAGTTGATACCTACCCAGGCTGGATGCGTTTAGGGGGCAGCTTAGTACAAGATACCCGTAATCATGGCGAAATGACGCTGCGCGAAATTTTAAAATACTCCAGTAATATGGGAGTAACCAAAATAAGCCAAACAGTACCCAAAGAGTACTTTGTGGGCTTGTATCAAAAAGTGGGGTTTGGCAGTGATAGTGGTACTGGCATGGTAGGCGAAAGTAGTGGCTTATTTTACCCTAATCGCCGTTGGTCAGATCATGAAATTGCAGCGCTCTCGTTTGGTTACAATATTGCCGTGAGTACCGCGCAAATGGCACGTTTTTACGCCATGTTAGGGGCAGGCGGGGTTAATCGTCCGCTTACTGTACTAAAGCAAGATTCTATACCTGAAGGTGAGCGTGTCTTTCAACAAGAAGATGTTGAAGCCGTTGTCCATATGATGGAAAGCGTATTTGAAGAAGGCGGTACCGCACGCCGCGTTAAAGTGGATGGTTACCGCGCTGCTGGTAAAACAGGCACCTCTAAAAAAGCCGCCGCAGGGGGCTATGGTGACGAATATGTAGGTTATTTTGCGGGCATTGCCCCTGCGAGTAACCCGCGATTAGCCGTTGTGGTATTAATCAACGAGCCCGGTGGAGATGTTTATTATGGCGGCGCAACAGCAGGTCCAGCGTTTGCCGAAATAATCTCTAATTCATTAAGAATTTTAAACGTTGCCCCAGACAAAGACTCGGTGGCATACGTGAAGGGCAAAGATGATGGTGCGTGATTTACACACAATTTTAAAACATTTAGAAATAGATGCAGCACGTTTAATGGTAAACGAGCTGCGTTTAGATAGCCGCGATGTAAAACCAGGTGATGTGTTTGTGGCGATAAAAGGGCACCAGTTAGATGGTGGGCACTTTATTAGTAAAGCAATTGAAAATGGTGCCAGTGCAATTATTGCCGACAGACTGTGTGAATTTGAAAGTGATTTTGAGCCGCTTTATTTAGTCTCAGAATTGAATAAGAAACTGCCTGTATTGGCGAGCCAATTTTATCAACAACCGAGCAAGCACTTAGATTTAGTTGGCGTAACGGGCACCAATGGTAAATCGACTACCACAGCAATGATTGCTCATTTAGCGCAATTTTGTCATACCCAAGCCGCTATTATTGGTACCTTAGGTTACGGCCATCCAGATAACTTAACACCACTGCAAAATACTACGCCTTCAGCAGTCGATTTACAGCGTATTTTAAGCGACTTAAAAAATGAGCAACACCAATTGGTTGCTATGGAAGTGTCATCGCATGGTTTGGTACAGCACCGTGTTGATCAATGCTATTTTAAAGCGGCGGTTTTTACTAACTTGTCGCGCGATCACTTAGATTACCATGGCGATATGCAAAGCTATGGTGATGCTAAATTAATGCTGTTTCGTGATTTTGATGCTGACCATGTCATTCTTAATCAAGATGACGGACAAGCAGAGCAATGGATTGAAAAATACAGCTTTAATAGTCTTATTTGTTATGGCCGTAAAAACTTAGCCCCTAAAAATGCACAGTTTGTGTATTTTTCAGATGTTAGCTATTCGGCAACCGGTATTTCGGCGCAATTAACTACTAGCTGGGGTGATGTTGCCATAAAATCACCGCTGTTTGGTGAATTTAATCTTTATAATTTAACGGCTGCGTTAGCAACGCTATTAGCGCTAGGCTATCCATTAACACAGTTAGTAGCAGGATGTGAGTATTTACAGCCGGTAGCCGGCAGGATGCAAGCATTTACAGCGCCAAGTATGCCTACTTGCGTTGTTGATTATGCGCATACGCCAGATGCGTTGGCTTTAGCGTTACAAGCGCTGCAGCAACATGTACCAGGTGGAGTGAGTTGTGTGTTTGGTTGTGGCGGCGACAGAGATAAAGGAAAGCGTGTACTAATGGCACAAGCTGCAGAGCAGTTTGCAGACAAAGTGATCATTACCAGTGATAACCCACGCTCTGAAGACCCTAATGACATTATTAATGATGTAGCTGCGGGATTAGAGCATCCAGAAAACGCTCATTTAGAGGCCGATCGCGGTGCCGCGATACAATTTGCTATAGATAACGCAAAAGCCGGTGAGGTTATTTTAATTGCCGGTAAAGGGCATGAAGACTATCAAATTATAGGCGATAAACGCATCGATTTTTGCGACCGCCAATTTGTACAACAACAATTAAAAAAAGCAGTAAGAGGGTCTCAAGCATGATCCCAATGGATTTTGATTGGCTAGCTAATGTGCTAGCAACCGATTATCAAGGTGATAATCGCAAGGTGATAAATATAAACACCGATACCCGTACTTTGTGTGATGGTGAAGTGTTTTTGGCGCTTAAGGGCCCAAATTTTGATGGCCATAAATTTATTGAACAAGCAAAACAAAAAGGCGCTATAGGCGTGATTGTCGATCACGCTGTTGATACCGATATTGCTCAATTTGTAGTTGCCGATACCCGTATTGCATTAGGCACAATTGGTACAGCAGTGATGGCGCAAGTTGCACCTAAAACTATCGCTATTACTGGCAGTGTAGGTAAAACAACAGTTAAAGAAATGTGTGCCGCTATTTTATCAAGTAAAGGGGATGTATTAGCCACTAAAGGTAATTTTAACAACGACATTGGCGTACCGTTAACTTTACTCAGATTAGAGCCACAACATCGCTTTGCGGTTATTGAATTAGGCGCTAACCACATAGGTGAAATTGCGTACACCACCGCGATGACCAAACCGGATGTAGCTGTGGTATGTAATGTTGCTGCTGCCCACTTGGAAGGCTTTGGTAGCCTGCAAGGTGTGGCACAAGCAAAAGGTGAAATTTACGACGGATTAAAAGAGGATGGCATCGCCATCGTCAATTGTGATAGTGACTTTAGTCAATATTGGCTTGATAAGTTAGCAACGCGCAATATTAAATGTTTTTCGAGTAGTGAAAAGCTCGATATTTGGGCTGAAGACATCAGCCTAGATGCACAAGCTCGCGCAAGCTTTACTTTGTGCACCAAGCAACACAGTGTGCCGGTTAAGTTAGCACTGCCAGGTAAACACAATATTAGTAACGCGCTTATTGCTGCGGCGTTAACAAGTGAGTTTGACGTGTCACTTGAGGACATTGCCAGCGCGTTAGCGACCATGGGTGAAGTTAAAGGACGGGTTAACCTAATTGAAGCCAGTGATTCACTCACCATTATTGATGATACATACAATGCCAACGTTAAATCGGTAAAAGCTGCGATTGATTTACTTAGTGATATTCAAGGTCATCGTATTTTGGCACTCGGTGATATGGGTGAACTTGGCGAAGATGCCCGTAAATATCATCAAGAAGTCGGTGAATACGCATTAGCGCAAGGCATTGATGAGTTATTTACACTCGGAGTATTAAGTAAATGTGCCAGTGATGTATTTGGGCTGCCAAATCGCCATTTCTCTAATCGTGAGCAAATGCTGCAGCAAATTCAAAACAGCATTAGCAAAGTAGATAAAAAAATTACCCTTGTCGTGAAAGGATCACGCAGTTCTCGCATGGAGCTTTTAGTAACCGATTTAGTTAATGGCCAGCAACAAGCCATCAATGGAGTATCATCATGTTAGTTTGGCTGGCTGAGTATTTAACTCAATATTATAGTGGCTTTAATGTTTTTTCGTATTTAACCCTGCGTGCCATTTTAGGTATTTTAACCGCATTGATGATGTCGTTGTATTTTGGTCCTAAGTTAATTCGTGCGCTGCAACGCATGCAAATAGGACAAACAGTACGTGATGATGGTCCGCAATCGCACCTATCTAAATCGGGTACCCCGACCATGGGTGGCTTACTTATTTTAGGGGCTATTTTTACCAGCACATTATTATGGGCAGACTTGTCTAATAAATACGTATGGGCCACTTTATTTGTAATTGGCTCATTAGGTATTGTGGGCTTTATTGATGATTACCGTAAGGTGATCCGCAAAGATCCAAAAGGACTTATTGCAAAGTGGAAATACTTTTGGCAATCGGTAATTGCACTGGTTGTAGCCACTGCGCTTTACATGAGCAGCACACAAGCGACAGAAACATCTCTTGTTGTGCCATTTTTTAAAGATGTACTGCCACAGCTGGGGCTGTTTTATATCGTGATCACCTACTTTGCGTTGGTGGGCACGTCAAACGCGGTTAATTTAACCGACGGTCTAGACGGTTTAGCCATTGTACCTACTATTTTAGTAGCTGCAGCACTGGCCATTATTGCTTACTTAACGGGTAATATTAATTTTTCGGCTTATTTGCATATTCCGCATTTACCACTGGCGAGTGAGTTGGTTGTGGTATGTACCGCTATTGTAGGGGCTGGGTTAGGTTTTTTATGGTTTAACACGTATCCGGCGCAAGTATTTATGGGCGATGTAGGCTCATTAGCACTGGGTGGTGCATTGGGGATTATTGCCGTACTTGTTCGCCAAGAGCTGTTACTGATTATTATGGGGGGCGTGTTTGTAATGGAAGCGCTATCGGTAATTTTACAAGTTGGCTCTTACAAATTACGTGGGCAACGCATTTTTAGAATGGCGCCTATTCATCACCATTACGAACTTAAAGGTTGGCCGGAGCCACGCGTTATTGTGCGCTTTTGGATAATTTCTATTGTGCTGGTACTCGCTGGCCTTGCGACATTAAAGATCCGATAAATGCAGTATTTAAACGAGATAAAAAATAAACACATAACAGTGCTCGGACTCGGTGTAACCGGTCTGGGCATTGTGCGTTTTTTATTATCTCAATCAATACAGCCTTATGTGGTCGATAGCAGAGAGAATCCGCCAGGTGTTGATTGGCTCAATCAGCACGCACCTCAATTAAAAACTCACTTTGGTGACCTAGAAAATGCAGCGCTCAGTGCTTGCGATATGATTATTATTAGTCCTGGGCTGAGCTTAAAAACACCAGCAATTGTTAAGGCAATTAACGCAGGCGTTGAAGTGATTGGTGATGTTGAGTTATTTGCGCGCATTAATAGCAAACCAGTCGTTGCTGTAACCGGCTCTAATGGTAAATCAACCGTAGTAACACTTGCCTACGAAGTATTAAAAACCGCAGGTTATAAGGTGGCACTCGGTGGCAACATTGGCACAGCTGTACTGGATTTACTTGACGGTGATTTTGATGTGTTTGTACTGGAGCTGTCGAGTTTTCAGCTTGATACCACTGACAGCTTAAAAGCCAGCAGTGCAACTGTGCTTAATATTTCAGAAGATCATCTCGATCGCTATGATAGCTATCAAGCTTATATAGATTCAAAGTTAAGTATTTATAACGGCGCTGAACTTTTAGTTATTAATGCTGACGATAGACAAACCCACCCAGTGAGTCGCACGTTAGCACCACAAGTTAGTTTTGGAGAAACACAAGGTGATTACCACTTAGCACAGCATAATAACGAAGCGCACTTTATGGTAAAGGGCGAAGCTTATTTGCCAGTAAGTACCTTAGCCGTTGTGGGTAAGCATAATTATTTAAATACACTGGCAGTAATGGCGTTACTCAGTCCGTTTGAAATAACTAAAGCGCATTATAAAACTGCGTTAGCTCAATTTAATGGCTTGGCACATCGTTGCCAGTTTGTGGGTGAGTTTAATAGCGTTAAGTATTTTAATGATTCTAAAGCCACCAATGTAGGCGCAACAATTGCCGCTATTGATAGTTTAGCGGGTGAACAACAAAACTTAGTGGTTATTGCTGGTGGTGATGCCAAAGGCGCGGATTTAGAGGCACTTAAACCTTATGTTGAGCAACACGTTAAAGCCCTCATTTGCTTTGGTAAAGATGCAAAAGAGTTAGTGGCACTAACTGCTAAAGGTCATTTAACCAATAATATGTCTGAGGCTGTGGCGCTTGCAAAGCAATTAAGTAAATCGGGCGATACCGTTTTACTCGCACCTGCCTGTGCCAGCATTGATATGTATAACAATTATATGCAACGCGGCGATGATTTTGTGCAATGTGTATTGCAGGGGCAGTCATGATTGCTTTTGCGGATATTAAAGAGGCTCTCACCCCTAAACCTTCAGCGCAGCTTTATGATGTGCCACTGCTTTATTGCATGCTAATGCTGATTGGTGTGGGCTTTGTGATGGTAACCAGTGCCTCAATGCCGACAGCCGATAGACTGTTTGGTAATATTTATCATTTTACTATCCGCCATGGCATTTTTTTAGGGCTATCGTTTTGTTTATTTTGCATTAGTACTCAAGTACCTATGTCGTGGTGGAAAAAAGCTAACCCCTATTTATTACTAATCGGTTTAGTACTGTTATTAGTGGTACTTATTGTAGGACGTGAAGTCAATGGTTCGACCCGCTGGATACCCGTAGGACCGTTTAATATTCAAGCCTCGGAGCTCGCTAAGTTGTTCTTCTTTAGTTATATCGCAGGCTACTTAGTACGTAAGCGCAATGAAGTTCAAGAAAACATAAAAGGCTTTGCTAAACCCATAGCGGTATTTGCAGTTTATGCAGCACTTATTTTAATGCAGCCCGATTTAGGGACTGTGGTGGTGATGTTTGTTACTACGGTTGGTTTGTTGTTTTTAGCCGGTGCCAAGCTTTGGCAGTTTTTTGCACTTATTTTAACCGGTATTGCGCTAGTGGTTGGGCTTATTGTGTTAGAGCCATATCGTATGGCCCGTGTGGTTGGCTTTTTAGAACCTTGGGATGACCCTTTTGGCAAAGGCTATCAATTAGTGCAATCACTAATGGCTTACAGCCAAGGTGATTGGTTTGGCCAAGGCCTAGGAAACAGCGTACAAAAATTACAATATTTACCAGAAGCGCACACCGACTT
Organism: Pseudoalteromonas sp. G5_S1_54_S4; assembly: GCF_054968565.1. Taxonomy (NCBI): domain Bacteria; kingdom Pseudomonadati; phylum Pseudomonadota; class Gammaproteobacteria; order Alteromonadales; family Pseudoalteromonadaceae; genus Pseudoalteromonas; species Pseudoalteromonas sp. G5_S1_54_S4. The sequence continues at coordinate 33,027 of NZ_JBQKUL010000015.1, forward strand.
TATTTTTGCTGTTATTGCTGAAGAGTTAGGTTTTATGGGGGTGCTGAGCATTTTAATGGTACTGGGTACTTTAGTATTTAGAGCTTTACTCATTGGCCAAAACGCGCTTAAAAACGGCAAAGAATATGAAGGCTACTTAGCCTTAGCAATTGGTATTTGGTTTGCGTTTCAAACTATGGTGAATGTGGGCGCCAGTGCCGGTATTTTACCAACCAAAGGATTAACCTTGCCGTTTATTTCTTATGGTGGCTCAAGTTTATTAATGATGACCATAGCAACCGGTATTTTATTGCGTGTAGATTTTGAGACCAAGATGGCAACGAAACAAGCCACGTCAGGTGGAGCTAAGCGATGAGTAAAAAAATAGTCGTTGTAGCAGGGGGCACAGGTGGACATATTTTTCCAGGGATTGCCGTTGCTGATTATCTCAAACAGCAAGGTTGGCAAGTTAGCTGGATAGGTACCCCAGATAGAATGGAAGCCAGTGTCGTGCCCAAGCACAACATAGAAATTGATTTTATTGACGTAAAAGGCGTGCGAGGGAATGGTTTAAAACGCCTTATTAAAGCGCCATTCATGGTTATTAATGCAATATTGCAGGCGCGTAAGGTATTAAAACAACAACGCCCTGATGTCGTTTTAGCAATGGGGGGGTATGTAACTGGCCCAACAGGTATTGCGGCAAAAAGCCTGGGTATTCCTTTGGTGATTCACGAACAAAATGCCGTAGCAGGCATGAGTAATAGGTGGTTGGCTAAATGTGCTAATCGCGTGTTAGCGGCTTTCCCCAGTGCTTTTGCCAATGGCAAAGCAGAGCTGGTAGGTAATCCTGTACGCCAGAGCGTGGTTGATATACCTAAGCGCGAAGTAAACAGCCCTATAAATATTTTAGTGGTGGGTGGTTCGTTAGGTGCGCAAGTACTTAACCAAACACTACCTGAAGCATTTAAGCGCTTAAATGATACTTGTGCCATTAATATTTGGCATCAAACCGGTAAAGGGCACCTTGCTAGTGTAAGTGAAAGTTACCAGCAGCAACAAATGGGCAATGAGCAAGTGACCGTTGCTGAATTTATTGATGATATGGATACCGCTTATAGCTGGGCAGATATTGTGATTTGTCGTGCGGGTGCGCTTACGGTAAGTGAAATTGCCGCAGCGGGTAAAATGGCGGTATTTGTGCCGTTTCCACACGCGGTTGATGACCATCAAACAGCCAATGCACAGTATTTAGTAATGGCAGAAGGGGCGTTATTAATGCCACAAGGGCAATTTAATCAGCGCAGTATTGTTGAACTTTTAAGCCCCTATTTAGCCGAACCTTTATTAATAACTAAAATGGCAGGCAAAGCAAAACAGCAAGCTATTTTAGATGCCACAGCAAGCGTAGCGATGCACTGTGAGCAAGTAACAAATAAGAGAACATAAGTGAAACAAACATTAGCAAAAGAAAAATATACACGCCCAGCGATGCGCCGCATTGAAACTATTCACTTTGTAGGGATTGGCGGTGCAGGCATGGGTGGCATTGCAGAAGTACTTGCTTTTGAAGGTTACCGTATTACCGGTTCAGATATAGCTCACAGCGCAATGACTGAGCGTTTAATTAAAGCCGGTGCTGAAGTATTTATTGGCCATCATGAAAATAACGTAAAAGACGCCAATGTGGTGGTGGTTTCAAGTGCAATAGATAAAACAAATCCTGAAATTCAAGCCGCGCAAGCTGCGCGTATTCCGGTGGTTCGTCGTGCAGAAATGTTAGCTGAACTGATGCGCTTTCGCCACGGTATCGCCATTGCGGGCACCCATGGTAAAACGACCACAACCAGCTTAATTGCGAGCATTTATGCACAAGCCGGGCTCGATCCAACCTTTATTATTGGTGGTTTGCTTAACAGTGCTGGCAGCAATGCTAAGGTAGGTAAAAGTGACTTTTTAATCGCCGAAGCAGATGAAAGCGATGCCTCATTTTTGCACTTACAGCCTATGGTGTCGGTGATCACTAATATTGAAGAAGATCACATGGAAACCTACGGCGGTAGTTTAGAAAAAATGAAAGATACTTATGTTGAATTCATTCATAACCTGCCGTTTTACGGGTTAGCGGTGGTGTGTATTGATTCAGACGTTGCTGCTGAATTGATCCCCCGTTTTGGTCGTCCGGTGATCACTTACGGTGAGTCACACGAGGCTGATTATCGAATGAGTGACTTTAGCCAAACAGCGAACACATGCCAATTTACGGTGACTAATAAACAAGGTGAGAGTTTAACCGCCAAGCTGAATATGCCGGGTAAACATAATGCCCTTAATGCAACCGCAGCGATTGCCGTGGCTAAAGATCAAAATATTGCGAATCATGCAATTTTAGCGGCTTTAGATACTTTTGAAGGTATTGGCCGTCGTTTTCAGCACTACGGTGAATTTGAAAATGAACGCGGCAGCGTGATGCTTGTTGATGACTATGGTCATCACCCGTCAGAAGTGGCCGCTACTATCACCGCAGCACGGGAAGGCTGGCCTGATAAGCGTTTAGTGATGGTGTATCAGCCGCACCGTTATACGCGTACTCGCGATTTATACGAAGATTTTGTTAAGGTATTGGCTGAGGTTGATCAGCTTTTATTACTCGATGTTTACAGTGCTGGCGAAGAGCCGATTGTTGGCGCCGATAGTAAAAGTTTATGCCGTAGTTTGCGCCAGCGTGGCAAAGAGCCATTACATGTAGCCTCAAGCTCAGAGCTTGCGGGCGTACTTGCCAACTGCCTACAAAATAACGACCTAGTGCTCACACAAGGTGCGGGTAACATAGGTCAGCTTGTTAAAAATTTAGCAGCCACGAATATGTCGATAGAAAAATTAAAGCAAGGTGAAGTATGACACAGGTAAATTCCCAGTTTGGTAAAGTGGCGGTGCTGCTAGGTGGAAATTCAGCAGAGCGTGACGTGTCATTAAAATCTGGTCAAGCGGTATTAAATGCGCTGTTAGACGTTGGCATTGATGCGATAGCGTTTGATCCACAAAATCGTTCGTTATGGGAATTAAAGTCGTTAAACGTTGATCGCGTTTTTATTGCTTTACATGGGCGTGGTGGTGAAGACGGCACGGTACAAGGTGCTTTAGAATTTATGAACCTGCCGTATACCGGCAGTAATGTTCTGGGTTCGGCACTGGCAATGGATAAAATTCGTTGTAAGCATTTGTTTAAATCGGCAGGTTTAAGCACTGCACCGTACGCTGTGGTTGATGCTAAAAAAGGCTTTGATGCCAATGCTATTATGGCGCAATTTAAAAAGGTAATGGTTAAGCCATCGCACGAGGGCTCCAGTATCGGTATGGCGCAAGCAAGCTCTGCAGAAGAACTTGAAGATGCGCTAACTAATGCATTTAAGTTCGACAGCCAAGTATTGGTAGAGCAGTGGATCACGGGTCGTGAATTTACCATTACGGTCTTGGGTGATGAAGTACAACCTGTGATTGAAATGAGCACCCCAAACGGATTTTATGACTACCAAGCTAAATATCAGTCAAATAGTACGCAATATCATTGCCCTGCTGATTTATCACCATCGGATACTCAAAAATTACAAGCGATGGCGCTTGATGCGTTTGATTTAGTGGGTGCAAGTGGCTGGGGACGAGTCGATGCGATGCAAGATGAACAAGGACATTTTTACTTACTAGAAGTGAATACCGTACCAGGCATGACAGAAAAATCATTGGTGCCAATGGCAGCAAAAGCCAACGGGGCAAGTTTTGAGCAATTAGTTGTTCGCATTTTGGAGCAAACCCTTTAATATGCATCCCTTTTTAGAGAAAGCGCAGCAACTAAAACAGCAACTTAACTGGTCGCTGATTTTTGGAGTGAGTTTTTTTCTAGCCGTGGTGATAGGGTTAATTGAAATAACCAGTGGGGTTTCGCACTGGTTAGTTGAAAATAAAGATGCACAAATTAAGCATTTAACGGTGCTGGGGAACCCTAAGTACACCGATGAAAAAGCAATAACAGCGGCAATAAAAAAAGCAGATTTAAGTAGTTTTTTTGAGCTAAACGTAAAGCAAGTTCAGCATTTAGTACAAGAGCTGCCTTGGGTTGCAACGGTATCGGTAAGAAAGCAATGGCCTGATACCATTCAAGTTTACGTGGTAGAACATCAAGCAGTTGCTCACTGGAATAGTGACTTGCTGATTAATCAAAGCGGTGACGCGTTTGAAGCAAAAAGTGATAAATTAAGTGTCACTTTACCCCAACTATATGGGCCAGAGGGCAGTGAAAAAGAAGCATGGGTAGCGTTTAAACAGTTTGATGAAATGCTCAAAGTCAATGCATTAACGCTCACTAGCCTTGCGCTATCTGAGCGGTTTTCGTGGCAACTTTGGTTAGATAACGGTGTGCGTTTAAATTTAGGACGCAAAGATAAAGCCAAACGTGTACAACGTTTTATAGACGTTTATTCACGTATAGAAAAACGTGCTGATGCACAGATAGATGCAATTGATTTACGCTACGATACCGGCCTTGCAGTGAGCTATAAGCCACTGCAAGAACAGCAATTATAATAAAGAGTAAGGCATGACTAAGTCAGCAGAAAGAAACCTAGTGATTGGATTAGACGTTGGCACTTCTAAAGTAGTGGCCACGGTAGGTGAAATCACCACAGATAACAAGCTCAGCATTGTTGGCGTGGGGAGCCAAGTATCTCATGGAATGGATAAAGGCGGTGTTAACGATTTAAATTTAGTGTCTGAGTCTATTCGCCGCGCTATAGATGAAGCCGAATTGATGGCTGATTGTCGTATTAGCTCGGTTTATTTGGGTATTTCTGGCAAGCATATTCAGTGTCAGAACGAAAGCGGTGTTGTGGCTATTAATAACACCGAAGTAACCGATGAAGACATTGAAAATGTAATACACATTGCTCGTTCAGTGCCAATTTCAGCTGAACGCAAAATGTTGCATGCTTTGCCGCAAGAGTACAGCATTGACATGCAAGAGGGGATTAAAAACCCACTCGGCATGAGCGGTGTGCGCATGGAAGCACGCGCGCACATTATTACCTGTTCCAACGACATGGCTAAAAATATAGAAAAATGTGTTGAACGTTGCGGGCTTGAAGTTGACCAACTTATATTCACAGCGCTTGCTTCGTGTTATTCCGTACTGACGGATGACGAAAAAGAGTTAGGTGTTGCGGTGCTTGATATTGGTGGTGGTACTATGGATATCACTATTTATATTAATGGTGCGCTGCGTCATTCGGCGGTTATTCCGGTGGCCGGTAACCAAGTAACCGGTGATATTGCAAAAATATTTCGTACACCTATATCACATGCTGAGTCACTCAAAGTACAATATGCCTGTGCAAGTAGCCAAATGGCGAGCAGCGAAGACACGATTGAAGTGCCAAGCGTAGGTGGGCGACCAGCAAGACTGATGTCTAGGCACACGTTATCAGAAGTGGTTGAGCCACGTTTTAGAGAATTATTTGAACTGGCGATGGAAGAAATTCGTCGTTCAGGATTAGAAGACCAAATTGCAGCAGGTCTCGTCATTACTGGCGGAACTGCTAAAATGACTGGCGCAATGGAAGTGGCTGAAGATATTTTTCAGATGCCAGTAAGAATAGGTAAACCAATTGGTGTAGTAGGTTTAACTGATTATGTTGATGATCCATCGTACGCAACCGCTGTAGGTTTGTTACAATACGGGCGTACTATGCAGTCGATGAATGCACAAAAGTCGAAAGCGGATGATAATAATAATTGGTGGAACCGCATCACAAAATGGTTTCAAGGCGAGTTTTAGTACTCAAGTCGGAGAGTAAATATGTTTGATATAATGGAACAACACAGCGAAGAAGCTGTAATAAAAGTAATCGGTGTTGGTGGCGGCGGCGGTAACGCAGTTGAGCACATGGTAAAACAACAAATAGAAGGTGTTCGTTTTATTGCAGCGAATACGGATGCACAAGCATTACGTAATTCAGCCGCTGATGTAACGGTACAATTAGGTACGCAAATAACCTCTGGGTTAGGTGCGGGTGCAAACCCTGAAGTAGGCCGTCAGTCGGCTGAAGAAGACGCAGAAACGATTCGTGCCAGCCTTGAAGGCGCCGATATGGTATTTATAGCGGCAGGTATGGGCGGCGGTACAGGGACCGGAGCAGCGCCAGTCGTGGCTAAAATTGCTAAAGAGCTGGGCATTCTAACCGTGGCAGTTGTAACGCGTCCATTTGATTTTGAAGGTAAAAAACGTGCTGCTGCTGCAGAGCAGGGGATTAGCGAATTGTCTGAAATCGTGGACTCGTTAATTACTATTCCAAATAACAAATTACTAAAAGTATTAGGTAAAGGGACAACTTTACTGGATGCGTTTGCTAAAGCAAATGACGTATTATTTGGTGCGGTACAGGGTATTGCTGAGCTAATCACACGCTCGGGTCTAATTAACGTGGATTTCGCCGACGTACGTACTGTTATGTCTGCAATGGGTACAGCCATGATGGGGACTGCATCTGCCTCGGGTCCTGATCGTGCACAAGAAGCAGCAGAAGCGGCTATTTCAAGCCCATTACTAGAAGACGTTGATTTAACCGGTGCTAAAGGTATCTTGGTTAATATTACTGCCGGCATGGATATCGCGATTGAAGAATTTGAAATCGTAGGTAATCACGTTAAGGCGCTAGCGTCTGAAAACGCAACGGTGGTTGTGGGTGCGGTAATCGACCCTGAAATGACAGACGAGCTACGTGTAACGGTTGTTGCAACTGGCTTAGGCGGCGATCGTCGTCCACAGTTTGGTATTGTAGATAATGGCTTTAAAAAAGCATCAGGTTCTGATGTAGCCAGTTCAAGCACGCAAACAAGCAGCAGCATGTATGTTCCTAGCTTTGCAAGCCAAGGCGCAAGCACGACTGAAGAGCCTGACACGACATTGCAAACAGAATCAAAAGAGCAAAGCACATCGACGAGCTCTTCAAGTTCTTCAGCGAATACGTCGTCAAGTAGTGCTAAGAAAACAGATAAATCTGAAGGTGGCGATTATTTCGACATCCCTGCTTTTTTACGTAAACAAGCAGATTAATAAAAAACAGTACTTTTGTGCGAAATGTGAACGAATATTGTAGTTATACCGTATTTATGCTACACTCCGCCGTCTAACTGTAATATATACTAAAGTGAGCGAACCTATGATTAAACAGCGTACGATTGCACAAGTAGTCAAAGCCATAGGAATTGGACTTCATAAAGGTGAGAAGGTCACAATAACTCTCCGACCTGCGAGCGCAAATACTGGGATTGTATTTCGTCGTGTCGACCTTGATCCGGTTGTTGATTTTGAAACAACACCTGAAGCCGTTGGTGATACGCAATTGTGTACCTGTTTAATTAACAAAGATGGCGTTCGCTTATCGACTACTGAGCACTTAATTGCGGCGGTTGCGGCAATGGGAATCGACAATTTAATTGTTGAACTTGATAGCTCAGAAGTACCAATAATGGATGGTAGTGCATTGCCATTCATTTATTTATTACAAAAAGGCGGCATTGAAGAGCAAAATGTTGCAAAACGCTTTATTCGTATTAAAGAAAAAGTACGTATTGAAGAAGGTGATAAATGGGCCGAAGTAGAACCTTACGACGGATTCCACATCGATTTCGAAATTGCCTTCGATCACCCTGCAATCAATGAAAGCCGCCAACGCGTTGGTTTAGATATTACGGCACAAAGCTTTACTGAAGAGATAAGCCGTGCGCGTACTTTTGGCTTTATGAAAGACATTGAATACATGCATGCGAACAACCTAGCACTAGGTGGCAGCATGGATAGCGCAGTGGTACTTGATGAATTTAAAGTTTTAAATCCGAACGGTTTGCGTTACGCAGACGAGTTCGTCAAGCATAAGATTCTAGACTGTGTAGGTGACATGTTTATGACAGGTCACAACCTTTTAGGCAAAGTAACCGCATTTAAATCAGGTCATGATTTAAATAATAAGTTACTACGCAAAATTATGGCAACTGAGTCAGCATGGGAGTGGGCAACCTTTGAAACGCCTGTGACGATGCCTGCACCCGGCCTTGAGCTAGCTAACGCCTAATTAGTTAATCACTTATATACAGTTATAAAAAATGACGCTTATTAGCGTCATTTTTTTGTTTGTTAATTAGCTAAACAGCTAAATTACACTCAGGCTTTTATTATCAAAGTCCTAATATAGTTTGCAACTGTTTAAGCTGGGTTACCTGATATGTTGGTTTAATTCCCTCAGGCAAGTTCACGCCAGGATGTTGCAGCCAACAAGTGTCAATTCCCACATTTTGACCGCCAAGAATATCACTGCTGGCGGTATCACCGACCATTAAAATTTGCTCTTTCGGTGGATTACCCATTAAGTTAAAGGTGTGCTCAAATATCTCTTTTGCAGGTTTAGCAATGCCGACTTGCTCAGAAATAACCAACCAGTCAAACATATCTTGCAGCCCTGTATGCGCTAGGCGACGTGCTTGTAACTGAGAAAAACCATTGGTAATAATGCCCAGCTTGGCATGGGGTTTAAGGGCATTTAATAATTCAACGGCGCCGGGTAAAGGCATACAAATTTCGGCCATTGCTGATAAAAAATCATCATTGAGCTGTTGAGCTGGCACATCTAGTTTATTTGCCAGTTCGCTAAAACGAGTTACTTGTAAGTGACTTGAGGTGATCTCGTTGTTTTGATAAGCAATCCATAATGACTTATTGGTGTTTTGATAATGGGCATAATCTGCCTCGGTAAAATCCATGTCATAGGTTGCTAGCATGTTTTTAAGGCCAGCAAAGGCATTAAAGCTAAATAAGGTTTCGTCGGCATCAAATAATACGTAGTTATACTTCATTAAAACATCCGTTATTGATTATATAGAGTGGGATTAAGAAAAGGCGCCATGGCGAGTGTCAGCGCTTGAGTATAGGTACTTTCTCGTGTTGCATGATGATCAGTTAACAAGCCAATAGCACCCCCTTGCTGTTTAATATTGGTGGTATTAAAGGCTTTATCCATCACGTCACCAAGCTCTTCACCTTGAAGCAATGCTTTATAAAACACAGTGGGCAGGGGTAAGTTACTGCTTCGGCCTGTAACTTGCTGTGCGCCATTATCAATAACTACATAGGCAAAGGTTGCCGCACCATAGCTAAATTGCGCTGCACCACCTTCCATCGCCACATAGTAGTCTGCCTGATAGTGGTTTTTACAGTAATTAACGCGATTTTGTGCCCCTAAGCAGGTTTGCTCTTCACCTAAGGGTTGATCGGGTACCTCTGAGGGCGCGTGAACACTACTACATTCGATTACACGCTCAGGAAAATACATCGCAAAAATATGTTTAGCGGCATTGATTTTTACTGGGTTTTTAGACCCAACAATAATTTTAATTGATTGCGACATATTAAACTCGTCATACTTAAAATCAGCAGTGTACGTGAGTTAGGGTTCACAAAAAAGAGTCTAAATAGGAATTTCAGGCGGGGCTAACTTTGCTAAGGCGCGTTTTTTCAAAATAATATCTTTTATTAGAGGCGTGAGCACCAGTTCCATCGCGAGACCCATTTTACCACCAGGCACCACTAAGGTGTTTATACGCGACATAAAACTGCCTTCAATCATCCGCAAATAATACGGAAAATCAACATCATCAATCCCCCTAAAGCGAATCACAACAAAGCTTTCATCAAGGGAGGGGATATCTTTAGCGCTAAATGGGTTGGAAGTATCAACGGTGGGGACTCGCTGAAAGTTAATATGGGTACGAGAAAATTGCGGCGTTATATGATTAATGTAGTCATCCATACTGCGCACAATAGAGTCCATGACTTTTTCACGAGAGTGGCCGCGTTCTGAGGTGTCGCGAATGAGCTTTTGGATCCATTCAAGGTTAATAATAGGCACCATGCCTATGAGTAAATCAACATGTTTAGCAACATCATGATCTTCATCAACTACACCGCCATGTAGACCCTCGTAAAACATCAGATCTGTATTTTGCTCAAGTTCTTGCCATGGGGTAAATGTCCCAGGTAACTGGTTATAAGGCACGGCTTCATCAAAGGTGTGTAAATAACGACGAAGTTTTCCTTCGCCGGTTTCACCGTATTTAGTAAATAAGTCTTCTAAGGCGCCAAAGTCGTTAGCTTCTCGGCCAAAATAGCTAATGTGTTTACTTTCTTGCTGTGCTTCACGAATTTTTTTGTCCATTTCAGGACGTGTATAACGATGAAAGCTATCACCTTCGATAAATGCCGCATTGATATCAAGGCTACGGAAAATATGCTTCACGGCGTTAGTGGTGGTCGTTGTGCCCGCTCCAGATGAACCGGTGATTGCAATAATAGGGTGTTTAGCTGACATGTTTGTTCTCTTTTTTATGACCCGTTAGTTATAAAGAGTTGACTGACTTAGGTCAAGTGACGTCATCAGTAAATAACGTTATCATGAGGTGCTTAAAATTAAAACGAGAGAAAGCATGAAACTGATTAAACCGTTGTTAGGGCTTATAGCTATAAATGCTTTAACGCTAGATATTGCTCAGGCAAGTATGCCTAAAAGCCAAATTTTGCTCGCCGATTTAAATACTCCACATGGTATACGTGTAAGCATTGTTAGTGATAAAACGAGCTATAACAATCAACCCCATTTAACCGACACCGGCCTATACTATACCCGAGAAATAATCAGTAATGACCAGAGTCAAACAGATATTGCGCTTTACAGCTTATCATCAAAACAAACCTCTATGGTCACTAATACGCCACAAAGTGAATACTCGCCCACTTTAACACCGGATGGGCAGCACTTATCGGCGATTGTCGTTGAAGACGATGGTAAACAAAAGCTATGGCAATATCCGTTGGCACCCGAGTTGGCTGCAAGTCGTATTTTTGATTGGATTGAACCTGTAGGCTATCACGCTTGGGGAAGTAACAACGATTTAGTGATGTTTATTTTAGGCGAACCACACACTTTGCAATATACCTCGGTTGCTGCGGCAAAAGGTGAGGTGGTAGCAAGCGATATTGGTCGCACGCTTATTTATAATAAAGCGCAGGCTGAGTTTTTATTTAGCCATAGTAAACATGGGCAGCATCACTTAGCGCGTTTTGATCCACAAACAAAGCAAGTTACCGATATACTTAGACTGCCAAACCAAGTACAAGATTTCATCTTAAAAGATGAAAATACCATTGCTTACGCAATTAAAAACCGTGTTTACCAGCGTAAATTAACGCGCGGCTCTGCTATATCGCAGTGGCTTGATTTAAGCCAATATTGCGATACTGAAATAAGCCGGTTGAGTTATAAAAATCAGCAATTAGCTTTTGTGTGTAGTGAATAAATAAATTTCGGACTTTCACTCATGCATGAGTTAGTCTAGGGTCTGTTGACCTTTGCGGATTACAATTTGTTCAAACTAGGGGCGGTTTAATCGCGGCGCGAGGTTTGTAACCTAGTGGGCTAAGTAAAAACCGAGCAACAAAGAGTAAATCGCCCCTAGGCAGAACCCGAAGGGCAGTGTCTGTTTGGCATTGATGCTGCGTTATCGCCTATTTATGGGGAATAACCACACCACATAGGCTTTACCTTGCCTAAATACCAAACAGACTGCTGCAAATTTAACCTTGAAAGGTCAACAGACCCTAACCCCCTATTAAATAAAAAGGAAAGTCACGTGGCATTTAGTGCAGACGAGTTAACCGAGCAGCTGATCAAACTAGAGTGTAGAAGTAACTTTAAAATAAAAAACATAGCTGAGTATATGCTAGTAAACTCTAAAGAAGCGTTTTATACCCATGCGGAAGCAGGTAAAGGTAAAATTGTGATCCGCCCTGCATTTGAAGTGTTTAGCGATGACTTTACTGATATTGATGGGGTTGTGCGTACTCAAGGCTATTTTCATAGCAGTGAAATGACCCGTTTTCCTACCCGTATTTATAAAAGTACGCAGCCTATTCATTATGGGGTAGCCTTTAAAATTAACTCTGAACAAGCGGCAAAAGAGTTTATAGCTAAGCTAACGATGATTATTGGCGGTTAATAGACGGGCTAAGGGCTAAAGGCAAAAGGTGCAAGATAAAACCTTTAGCCTTTAACCCTTTAACCCTTAAACTTTAGTTTATTTACTATTTAAAAAGCTATTGACTGATTTCAGTTCACGGTTTTTAAGTGCAATACAGTCATTGGTGCTCTCTGCAAGTTTACTTAACGTACGCGCATAACCGGGTACAGCATCCAGTTTAGCGTCAAAGAAACTTTGCGTTGTAGCTAAACTGTCAGCGTCACAGCTGGCGGTAGTAAAGTAAGGTAAGTTTGGCACAAAAAATGGTGGCAAGCTTGCTGTTACTTTATCGTAGTTGTTATAAATCCAATCAATAAACAGTGCTTGGCGTTCATCGGTGTAACTTTGACCCGATAAAATAGTACGCATATCAGAAGCCGTTACTTCGTCTGTTAAGCTATACGCCAGTACCGCTTTTTGTAGTTCAGGTTTACCAAAGTAACCCATTGCTGCCAGCATATTGGTACGCACTTGTGGATCTTTGGTGGTTTTAAAGGTTGTCATAAACTGATCTAGCAACGCCTTATCCCCATGAAAAGCCGCAAGACGTAAATAAGTACCTGCTAAATAAGGGTCTACCTTTTGTGGATCGTTTAAGTAAGCTTGTGTTTGCTGTTTGGCTTTATTGATCACATTTTTATCTTCACCATCAAACCCTAAGCGTGATACCACCGCGGCACGAAGTTGAGCTACTGCGCCATCTTCGCCCATTTTTGCTTCTAGGCCATATTTTTTAGCGGCAGGCATCACCGCATTTTGAATAAACGTAGGCCATAAATCTTTATTGCTATCGTCTTTAAAAGTACGCTGCTGTGACGCTAAATAACCTAAAGCAGTATTAGCAACACGCGGATGACTATCGCTGGCAAATACTTCAAGCGTTTGCATTAATTTAGCCGCTGAAATGACACCGGCATCAAGTAGGGCATCTGTTGCCGATAATAGGGCTAAGCGTTCACGGTCGTTTAATACGCTCGCTGCATTATCTATTAACGCATTAAATTGCGCATCATCCATTACCCAACGGTAATAACCTAGCGCGCCTTGATCTGGATAAATCCACTCTGGTTCAAAGTCTAATGCTAGCGTTTGGCTTTGTTTATTTAATAATACATTGGCTGTTTGTACTTTATCGCCAGCACCATATTTAATCGCAACCGGTACATTCCACAGTTGAGCAGGAGCTTCAACACCGGCATTGGCAAAACGACTTTGCGAAATCGTAATGCTCTTACCTTGCTGCTTAACGTTAATTAGCGGGAATGACGACTGTTCAATAAACGATTTTAAAACGCTCGCTACATCTTTATTTGAAGCCTTACCAAGTGCTTCCCATAAATCGGCAGCTTCTGCATTTTTATAGGAGAATTCTTTTAAGTAGTTCTGAATACCAGCTTGAAATGCCTCTTCGCCAATCCAGTTTTCAACCATCGCCAGTACTGAGCTGCCTTTGCTGTAGGCAAGGCCTAAACCATCCATAATATCGGCTTCGGTTTTAATTGGTTTACGAATTGGCTTAGTGCTTAAACGTGCATCTAACGCCATTACGTTGTTTTGTGGTAAATCTAGGTGTGATTCAAACTCAGGATTAAGCTGCTTAGTAATTTTTGCCGCCATCCAGCTTGCAAACGCCTCGTTTAACCATAAGTCGTTCCACCACTTCATAGTCACTAAGTTACCGTACCATTGGTGAGCTAATTCATGGGCAATAATAGAGACATTACGTTGTTTTTTACTACGCGTTGCAGCTTCTAAATCAACCAGAAGAATATCTTCGCGGTAAGTCACTAAGCCTGAGTTTTCCATAGCGCCAAACGGAAACTCTGGAACAGCCACTGAATCTAGCTTTTTATATACATAAGGAATACCAAAGTACTCTTCAAGTGCGCCCAGTACTTTAGGCATGTTCTCTTTTGCATATTGCGCTAAATGAATTTTACCTTGTGGGGTGATCACACGCCCAGGAATAGGCATGCCTTTAATTTCTAGCTCTTCAAATGGACCTACAGCCATAGCCACTAAGTAAGATGGAATTGGTGGCGTTTTATCAAAGTAATGGGTGGTCATATCGCCATTCACCGTCGTTTTTAGCTCAGGTGTATTTGAATACACTTTTTGTGAGGTGGGGGCGGTAATGGTTAACTGAAACGGAATTTTATAGCTTGGTTCGTCAAACACCGGAAATGCACGGCGCGCATCACTCATTTCAAATTGCGTGAACAAGTACGGAACGCCTTGATCTAGGGTTTTATATAACCCCACACTCTGGCGGTTATAAGGCGCTGAAAAATCTATTTTTAAGGTGTATTTACCTGGCTGAATTTGCTCTTCACAGCTAAATTTAACTTTACCTGTTTTAAGCATTTCGCTGTTCAAATCACAGTTTTGCTCACCTAGTAGTTGCACCATTTTAGTTGCATAATCAACACCATTGAGCTCAATGTAGTGTGTTGGTTTGAGCACTTCTAAGCTGATCTCGGTCATTCCTGTAAAGGTATCCTGACTTGGGTCGAGCGTTAAAGCGACTTTTTGTGAACTTGGCTTTGCGAGTTTTTCAATGACGAATTCGTTAGCATGAGCAGCATTCATCGCAAGCGCAACGCTCACGGTTAAGAGGCTTTTTAAAAACATAGTTATCCCTAGATTTTTTGTTGTTAGAAACAGTCATATAGACGGCACTTCATCCTAACAGCTTTTTTTACTAGAGTAAGCGCAGATCGCTAAGGAAAAGAGTAACAAAGTTTGTCAGTGGCTATCTCGGGCTAAAAACCGCTGCCAATGAATGTAGGAATTGATAACCCGGATCTGTTGTAGCACCTTATTTAACAAGGCTATATCGTTAAAGTTATCATGAGGGTAATCATTAAAGCCCATTAAATAATTAAAGCAGTCTTTGTTGCCTGCTTGCAGGGCATAAATACGAATCTGTTGTTCAAAGTTAAGCCGTAAGCTACTAATGGCGGTTTTCATACCGAGTTGATCCACCGAAGGAATTGCACATTTTTGCAAATATCCTGCGCGTTCACCCTCTCCTGAAAACCATATGCGCACTTTTTCGCTATAGCGCCCTGTTTTAGCGGGAAGATCAAACATTAAACGGGAGTGATTTTGTGCTTTTACATAAGCTAAATAGTCATTAAACCCAGCGCTAATAAGGGCGTGATGAACAGGCACTAAACGTGGCTTAATTTTACCGTGGGTATGAAAACTAAAACAGAGAATATTATTTTTAAGTATTAGGTCATCAAGGGTTAAGCAGCCAATTTCATCACTGTAAGCGCCACTGTAATAAGCAATTAAGGGCAGCCAGAAATGCCAGTGTTTAGCTTGTTCGCGGGCAAGCCGTGTATCACTATAAATATATCCGTTATAGAGCGTATGCAGCTCCATAGCTGAAAATGGACGACGACCAAGATGGGTTTTCAACGTATTACCTTGACAGTTTTTATTATTTTTATACCCCAACTAACCGTTGCTGTTAGTTGGGATAATGTCAGCGAACTAACGCCTAAAACTTATTCGCTTAGCGCGCGAGCTAAACCAACCGGTTCAATTTCTACACACACCTGATCGTCATTCCAATTTAAACCCACTAATGCATCATCAGATTTTAGGTCTTCAACCCAATCATCTAAAAACTCATCAAGGTTTATTTCTACTGGACTGTAATCTTGCCACTCTTCTTTACATTGTGCTTGTGCTGCGTCTTGTGATTCCCACAGTAAAAGTACATCGGTGTTGTCAAACTGATTTGACTCACATACAACAAAGCCACCATCATCGGCACCCAGTGCCCAGATCTGCTCACTAACACGTACTTTTTCTACAAAGCTAACTAGTTGTGATTCAATTTCGATATCGCTCATGTATCCACCTTTTAAAATTTAAGTCGAGGGTTGGTATTTTTAGCTGCTTGACGCTGACTAAACGCTTCATAAAACTTAACTAATTGCGGCTGCGCGCTAAAATCAGTGAGTTCACGAAAGCATACCCAATCAAGTAAGCAGTATAAACTGATGTTGAGGCATTCACAGCTTTTAAATTCATCATCGCATAAATGATCATTTAAATAGTGTAATGTTTGCGCAATTCGCTCATTTTGCAGATTAAAAAATAGTTTATCAGCTTGCGTGTCAAATCCAGAACGTTGGCATAACAGTAATTTAACGAATGAATCGTTACAGGCATTGATGCTAGGGCCTGTTGACCTTTACGGATTAAAATTTGTTCAAACTAGGGACGATTTAATCGCGGCGCGAGGTTTGTAACCTAGTGGGCTAAGTAAAAACCGAGCAAAGCTTCCGCGTCCTGCTCACGCCCCTTACCTACATCCATGTAGGCAACAAAGAGTTAATCGCCCCTAGGCAGAACCCTTCGGCAGCGCCTGTTTGGCATTAATGCTACGTTATCGCCTATTTATGGGGAATAACCACATCACATAGGCTCTGCCTTGCCTAAATACCAAACAGACTACTGTAAATTTAACCTTGAAAGATCAACAGGCCCTAATTAAAAAGTGCTCTTGAGGCCATGTAAGTGGGAGTTGCTGGGTTTTTTCAAGTAAATAACGCAGTATGGTATTTGAATCACTTAGGGTAAGCGTGTCATCGACCAATATAGGGATTTTGGCTGCTGGATTTTTTGTGACCACCAACGGCCGATCGTCTTTAGAAAAAATATCGAGATTAATAAATTCAAGCGCACAATTGTTTTGTTGTGCCCAGATTCTAATACGGCGAACATAAGGGGAAGGAATAGAGCCAAATAGTTGCATAATGGGGCTTTTGCCAACTCCACATAAATAAAAAGCCGCTGATGCGGCTTTATTAATAAATCGATTTACTTACTCTGAGCGGCTGGTTACTTCTAATAAATGGTAACCAAACTGTGTTTGTACAGGGCCTTGTACTTGATTTAGCGGCGCTGAAAATACCACCTTGTCAAATTCAGGCACCATCATACCAGGGCCAAACTCACCTAATGCACCACCATCATGACCTGATGGACAATTAGAGTGCAGTTTAGCGAGTTCTGCAAAGTCTTCACCTTGCTCAATTTTATCTTTAAGGTCTAAACATTGTGCTTCACTGTCTACGAGTATGTGCCTTGCACTTGCAACTGCCATAAGTTCTCCTACCTGTAAGTTTAGTTTTTTAAATTTGATAGCAACATCTTAGTAAGGTTAAACTGAAAACACAAAGTTAAAATGCACTTTTGATTGCGCTTTCTAGTTTTGCTGAATCCGGTGCTACGCGGCTGTTAAAACGGGTAATCGTTTTGCGATCGGCCGATACCACGTATTTATAGAAGTTCCAGTTTGGTGAACTGGTTTGGGCGTTTAAATGCTTGAAAATAGGGTTTGCGTCACTACCACGTACTGCGCTGGTGGCCAGCATAGGGAAGGTAACACCATAATTTACATAACACACTTTTGCGGTATCTTTTTCATCATTCTCTTCTTGAAAAAAATCATCTGATGGAAAGCCTAATACCACCAAGCCTTCGTCTTTGTATTTATTATAAAGCGCTTCTAAACCTTCAAATTGCGGCGTAAAACCGCAGTTACTCGCAGTGTTAACAATTAAAAGAGGCTGGTTCTTAAAATCACATAAGTTAATGGTTTCAGTTGAGCGCAACTTTCTAAGTGAAACATTCGTGAAGTCATTGCAGGTGTTTGCATCTAATGAAGGGGCGGGCGAGTCTGCGGCATATGTATTTAGCGAAACACAACTTAACGCGAGGGTTAAACCAAGTATTATTTTTTTTATCATGCTATTACCTTAAGTGCGTTTTTAGAGTATTTATGTAACTTATCATACGCTACTATAGGCTAAATTGATCAATTTTACTTTATTTTCTATGACTATACGTTTAGCAAAACCTGATGATTTAACTGCCATTGTTGCTATTTACAATGAAACTATCCCTAGTCGAATGGTCACCGCCGATACCGAAGAGGTGACCGTCGCTGATAAACAACCTTGGTTTGATAGCCATACTGCTCAACGCCCTATTTTTGTTTACTGTGAGAACAACCAAGTATTAGCGTGGCTTAGTTATAAATCGTTTTATGGTCGCCCAGCTTACGATGGCACCGTTGAGTTAAGCATTTACATTACGGCAGCAGCCCAAGGAAAAGGGTTGGGTAAAAAGCTGATGCAATTTGCACAACAACAAGCCAAGCAGCTTAATATAGAAGTATTACTTGGGTTTATTTTTAGTCACAACGAACCGAGCATTAAATTATTTAAGCATTTTGATTTTGCAGTATGGGGAGAGCTGCCTAACGTAGCAAGAATGGACAATCAGCTGTACAGCCTGACTATTTTTGGTAAGCATTTAACCTAGTACCATAACAAAAGGCAGCAAAATTCACTTTTACGTAGGTGATTACGCTAAACCAAAAATTCTAGACTATGCTGAAAAGGTGTTTAATTAACTCTTTAAAGTGTGTCTAAATGGCGAGAAAAATACTTATTATTGATAGCAGTAGCATGATTGCTATGCGCTTAAAAGTGTTATTAGAACTAATTGGCTGCCAAGTTGAATTAGTCCACTTTGCTATGTTTGATGAAAATACAGACATAGACATTTATGACTTACTGGTATTTTCTCAAGGCGTGCCAACCGATGTTGTATCGATAGTTGTTGAAAAAGCGACTTATCAATCATTTTTGTTATTAGCGCCAAAAGCAGAATCAGGGGAGTTGCTTAGCGCATTCTCCAAATTAAATGACTTGATACCCAATGCCACCATTATCTACCCCTTCTTTTCCAATAAAGAAATAACGTCTTTAATTGAGGCCTTATTAGAGATAGGTCCAGATCACATTTTTAAACTACCGACAATTTTACTCGTTGATCATGTTAATGAGCGATTAGAGTCACTCAAAAGTAGCCTTTATGGCGCTCATATTGAGGTATACACCGCAACAAATCATGATGAAGCAATTAATATTGCCAAGCTCAGGAGTATTGATATTTTAATCAGTGACTTTAGCTTACAACCGGGTTCTGGTTTAGAGATATTTTCGAGTTTAAAAAAAATACAACCGCATAGTCGTTGCTTGTTAGTAACCTCACGCCCTGAACAATCTATGTTAGAAGCCATTCGCCAAGGTGTTGAAGATGTTTTAATCAAGCCTTTAAATGACAATGTGTTACTACAGGCTGTACATAAATTATGGCAAACCGAGCTGCTAAAACGTCACAATGCTGAGCTAGTAGAAAGATTACAAGAAACAGTTGATGTGCTGATTGAAAAAGACAGCCTACTGCAGGTCATTTTTAAAAATACCCCCGATCCTATTTTATTATTTGAACGCAAAGGCAAGATAGTCGAGGCCAATGATGCCTGCTTAAAATTATTTAATTTAAAGTTTAAAAAGCTCATTGCTCACTCGTTATTTCATTTTTTAGATGATGACTCGGTGCAGGCAATAAAAGATAAAATCTCTACATTAAACAGTAATCGTCAGTTTAGTTGTGACTTACACATTGTAAATAAAGACGGAAGTAAAATTCCGCTAGTTGGATCATTTAATGAAATAGACCACCATGGCGAAATAGCGTTAGCGGTTATTTTTAAAAATGTTAGCCATTTAAAACAAAAAGAAGATCTACTGTTGGAAGCCAAAGATCTTTTAGAAGAGCAAGTAAGGGCACGTACTTCACAGCTTGAGCATGCGAAAAATATTGCCGAAGCGGCTAATCTAAGTAAATCAGAGTTTTTGGCAAATATGTCGCATGAGCTAAGAACCCCTATGCACTCTATATTGAGCTTTTCACGTTTTGGTATTAGCAAGTTACAAGAGGGTGATTTTAGCAAAGATAAACTTTTGAAGTATTTAACTCGTATTGAATCAAGTGGGCAAAGACTACTATCGTTACTTAATAATTTACTCGACCTTTCTAAATTAGATGTTGGTAAATTTCCATTCAACCCACGGGCTTATGATTTAGCGACTATTGTTAAAACCAGTATTGATGATGTTGCCGGTATTGCTATTGAAAAAGATATAAATATTGTTTTTAGCTCTGATAACGCGCCGATTGTTGCACAGTGCGATGAAGAGCAAATAAATCAGGTTTTGAGAAATGTATTGAGTAATGCACTCAAATTTAGTGAAGAGCACAGTACTGTTGAAGTTGTCATGCAAAGAGACGATGACAATGCAAACATTGCAGTGATAGATAGCGGTATAGGAATACCTGAAGAGGAACTTGAAACGGTTTTTAATAAATTTGAGCAAAGCAGTAAAACGAATAGTGGTGCAGGTGGAACTGGGTTGGGTCTTACCTTGTGTCGTGAGTTTGTTTCATTGCATCAAGGCAGTATTAAAGCATGCAATAACAGCCTTGGTGGAACAACAATTTCGATACAAGTTCCTTTAGAAATAAACTTAGATGAATACCTAGCTGATGAGCAATTAGTGAAAAATAGCGGCTAACAATCGAATTTTTTTAATTTATATGGATGAAAAATTATGGTTTTAACTAAAATTCTTGCAGTCGACGATGAACCATTTAACCTCGAAATAATTGAAGAAATATTAGAGGATCTTGATTTTGAACTTAAGCTAGCTTCCAGCGGCCCTGAATGCTTAAGTATGGTTGAAGAGTATATGCCTCAAGTTATATTACTTGATGTAAGTATGCCAGAAATGAATGGTTATGAAGTATGTAAAGAGCTTAAAGCTAACCCCATTACCCATGACATTATCGTGATGTTTGTATCTGCAAGAGGTACGGTTGAGGAGCGCATGGAAGGTTATTCAGTAGGCGCGGAAGACTATATTGTAAAACCGTTTGGGCACGACGAATTAAAGCAAAAACTGAATAAACTAAATCAAGTCTTAATAGAAAAACAACAGCTTGAAAAGCAAGTAAAAGAAGCGACCTCTACCGCCTTTAATGCCATGGCAAATAGCAGCGAAATGGGTCAGATAGTAAATTACATTGAAAATATTGGTTTTATTAACGATATACAAGAGCTTGGCAAAGCATTAGTAGAATGCTTACAGGCATTTGGCCTACAAAGTAATATTGAATTTAGATGTAACGATACTAAGTCGCACTTTGCGCTCAATGGGGTGTGTTCGCCAATTGTAATTGAGTTATTTGAAATGCTTAAAAGCAAAGGACGACTGCATGAGTTTTCTCATCGCATTTTGGTTAACTACGAGCTTGTGAGTTTACTGATTTTAAATATGCCAGAGCATGACGAGCAAAAGCACGGACGCATACGTGATCATATTTGCTTTATTGTAAGTGTAACCGAGCAACAATTACGAGCCATTACCACTAAGCAGATGCTGGTATCGCAGCAGGAGCGGTTAAATAAAGTTGCCAGTACTGTGCATAGTAAGTTTCATCGTTTAATTGGGATGTTGAACGACAGTCGTATTAATAATGAAAAAGTATTTAAGCATTTACAAGAAGAACTCGAAGAGCGGATCCCAACTATGGGATTGGATGAAGACCAAGAAATTTTTATTTATAAAAAAGTAGACGAAACCATACAAAACTCGGTTGCACGTCAGGAGTCAGTAGATCAAGTTAAAAAAGCCTTTGCAGAAATAGAGCAAGATCTTGCTTTATTGTTAAAAGGTTAAAGGTTAAAGGTTAAAGGTTAAAGGTTAAAGGCTAAAGGTGCGGGCTACGGGCTGCGAGGCGCGGGGTAAATTCCTTACTACGATTAGATATATTAACTTGTAGCAGTGACTTTATGTCGCGTTTTTTAGGCAATAGGCTTACGCGTCTCTGGGTAGGCCTTTTTCAACAATCCGTATTAGCCGTGCTGTTTTGCGCAGCTTTTGTCTTTGTTTATCATGTTGCTGGGTAAGTGCCCATTCTATGTGCTCATTCACCATGTCACTGACCGTTTTGCGTTTATCTTCAAGTGCATGAATAATCGCTGGGCTAAAATCTGCGTTGCCTAAGCCAACCGCTATATTTCGTAACCAACGCTCATGGCCAATACGCCGAATAGGGCTGCCCTCGGTATTTGTTAAAAAGGTAGTTTCATCCCAGGCAAATAACGCGAGTAAGTCTTTATTTTTTAATTGTGTACGGGAATGGAAGTCTTGCTCGTCGGTAATTTGTCCATAGCGATTCCATGGGCACACTAACTGGCAATCATCGCAACCATAAATGCGGTTACCCATTAAGGTTCGGTATTGCTCTGGAATAGCCCCTTGATGCTCTATGGTTAAATACGATATGCATTTACGTGCATCTACCACATAAGGTTCTACAATAGCGCCGGTAGGGCAAAGGGTTATACAGGCAATACATTTACCACAACCTTCGAACGTGTTTTCATCATCAATAGGCAGTGGTAAATCTACAAATAACTCGCCTAAAAAAAACCAAGAACCAGCCTCTTTATTGATTAATAAAGAATGTTTACCTCGCCAGCCAAGCCCTGCTTTTTCAGCTAATTGACGCTCAAGCACTGGCGCTGAATCAACAAAAGGCCTAAAGCCATAGTCACCTACCTGTTGTTCAATTTTTTTACCTAATTGCTTGAGCCGATTACGCATTAATTTGTGATAGTCGCGGCCAAGCGCATAGCGGCTGATATAGGCTTTCTCGTTATTTTTAAGGTTTTTGGCAAAGCCTGAATCTGGCGGCAGGTAATTCATTTTTACTGAAATAACTCGTTGCGTGCCAGGGACTAGCTCGCTAGGGCGGGCGCGTTTCATTCCATGTGTAGCCATGTAATCCATTGAACCATGATACCCTGCATCAAGCCAACGCTGAAGCTGTGCTTCATGCTTAGTTAAATCAATGTCAGTAATGCCCACTTCACTAAAGCCAAGTTGTTGGCCCCATAATTTTATTTGCTGGGCTAGCTGTTCATAGTTTGGTTTTACGTCGCTCACATACTTCACACAGTTAAATGACAAGCCGCTTAATTTAGCATAATCGCGGCTTGGGTGAAATTGTTATTGCCTAATCTACAAAGCGTTTTAACTGTTGTTGGGTTTGTTGGCTTAGCTTTTGTGATTGTTCAGAATCATGCAGTGCTGTATCTATTTGTTGCTTGGCTTGTTCGCCTAGCGCCACAATTTGCTCAACCGATTCATGCGTTTGGTTTTGGGTATCTTCGAGCAAGTGTACGGCATTGGCTATTTGCTGCAATTGTTGTTGATTAAGTTCAAACTCATTGAGCATTTTACCAAACCCATCAGAGGTGGTGTTAATTGATGTTTGCGCATTATTTGAGTGGTTTATTAATTGCTCTGACTCTTTATTCGTTTCATTAACGAGCTCATTCATTTGGGTAATAAAATCAC
Source organism: Pseudoalteromonas sp. G5_S1_54_S4 (assembly GCF_054968565.1). NCBI lineage: Bacteria > Pseudomonadati > Pseudomonadota > Gammaproteobacteria > Alteromonadales > Pseudoalteromonadaceae > Pseudoalteromonas > Pseudoalteromonas sp. G5_S1_54_S4. Next base: position 56,423 of record NZ_JBQKUL010000015.1, read on the forward strand.
TAATTTGGCGGGTTGCATCACTTACTTTAACCGATAGGGTACGAACTTCATCGGCAACCACGGCAAAACCTCGCCCCGCTTCACCAGCGCGTGCCGCTTCTATGGCTGCATTTAGTGCTAATAAGTTAGTTTGATCCGAAAACTCTTCAACCATTTTTAAAATACTGCGAATGTTTTCGCTGTTCTCTTTCAAGCCCGCAATCGTTTTAGAAAAACTACCCAGCATTTCATTAATAAGCCTTACCTGCTCAACTAGTTTTGATAGCTCACCAGCAGAGAGCTTTACAAAATTAAGGTGTTCATTATTGACCTGATGTACGCTATCAGTGTTGCTTACTATAGCCTGCAGGCTTTGGGTAATTTGGTTACTGGCATTAATAATGGTGTGGCTTAAATTAATTTGCTGTTCGCTTAGCTGCTCTGTGTGCTGCATTGATTGCGTTACTTGGCTGTTACTCTGCACACTCTCTTGGGCGCTGGTATAGGTAGTGCTTAATAAACTATTTAAATGGGTAGTAAATTGATTGTATTGCTCACTTAAGTCTCTAAATTCATCAAACGTGAAATGGGGTAATTTGGCTGCTAAATTCGCATCTTGTTGATTAATATTAATGAGCGTATCGCGCATTGCTTTTACCGGGCGCACAATTAAAAAGCGCATATAAAAAATAGTAAAAATAAAGCCTGCAATAATAAGTAGCGCAAGTGCCCAAAATAAGCCAGTGCTTTGCTGGTTTTCGGTTAAGCTACTGTGCAACCAAAACAAAGTAATGGCTTGAAATAAAAAAACAAAACTTAAATTCCCAACTATTTTTCGGGTTAAAGTATAAAACAGTGTTTGTTCTAAAAAATTATAAATACGCATGTAGCTACTCATTAAATAGTGACCTACTAAATTATTGTTTTTATAGCATAAATGGCAATTAAATAATTAGTTATAGTTCATTTAATTGCGCTAAATAATGCTTAGTTCGTTCAGGGTCGTTAGTAAAAATACCATCAACACCACAGGCAAGCATCAGTTTAATATCTTCGACTTCATCTACGGTGTAAGCAAATACTTGTAAACCGCGCATTTTGGCATCGTCTACAAACGGTTTGTTCATAAAGTTTTTGTCAATATGAATGCTGTAGGCCTGTAAGTCTTGTGCAAACTTTGCATACTGCAATGGAATTGATGCAGTAAGTGTGCCAATTTTAAGCCACGGTAAACGGCTCTTTAGCCAGTGTAGTTGATGATGATTAAATGATGAAACTAAAATATTGTCTGCGGTTATTTTTTTGTTCGCAATGTTACTTTCAAGCACGGTTGCAAACTTTTCAAGTTCAAAGGTATGCTTTAGCTCTAAATTGAGTAAAGTTTGGTTATTATTCCAGTCTATTAATTGCTGCAAAGTAGGGACTTGTTCGCCATTTCCTGCATCAAACTGTTTAATTTGCTGGGCACTAAAGTCGCACACTTTGCCTTTGCCATTAGTGGTTCTATCGAGGTAGGTATCATGAATAATAACGTAATCATCAAGCGCGCTTTGTACATCAACCTCAATGCCATCTACATTCGCTTTTAACGCCGCTATAATGGCGCTTTGCGTATTTTCGGGGAAGTGTGTGCTTGCGCCTCTATGTGCAAATATTTTCATGGCTGCTTTTTCCGTGAAATTGACCAAGTTTCAAAGCACGCAGCACTAACAATCAGTGCGCCACCAATCAGGGTCATCACTGAGGGGCGTTCGTGCAGAATAATTATAGCCAGTATTGTGCCATAAAGGGGCTGTAAGCAAGAAATCAATCCAGCGGTCGCTGCTGATAAATGTTTTAAACTCGCTGCAAATAACGAATGCGGCATCGCAGTAAACACCACACCGGCAATAAGCAGCAATATTAAATCAGTATCATTAATTTCTGTTATGGGCACTTCAATAAAAGCACACAGCATCAGGCTTGCCACTAAGGTTTGGTAAAACATGGTTTGCGGTCCACCATACTCGCTAAAGTAGCGTTTATGAGTAATATTACGAAGAGCAAAAAATAATGCTGATACCACGCCCGTCACAACACCTAAAGTGATGTCATCGCCTAAATTAACGTTAGGGATCAATAAATAAATGCCAAAAATCACCACCACAGCACTTATTATATCTTTTGTTTTGGGCTTACTTTTATTAAATAGGGGCTCTAAAAATACCGTGATCACGGGATAGGTAAAAAAGGCTAACATGCCCACGGTAATTCCCGCTAATTGCATGCCTGCAAAATAGGTTACCCAGTGAATACCTACGGCAACGCCTAATAAAATGGCAATCACATAATCTTTAGCGCGATGCAGCTTAATTGGTTTTTTTTGCAAAGTTAGTAGCACACAAATTGCCAGCCCAGCGATAGCCGCGCGATAAGCGGTAATATCTAATGCATTTAAACCAATTAGCTTTGCGAATAAGGCGGTACCGCCAAATAAAAGGACAGCAATATGTAAATAAATTAAGCTTTGTTGTTGGGACTGCATTAAATTTCCAGGTCACTTTTTTTGGCTATATTAGCATTGCTTTTACACTCAGAAGATGAATTTTTCTATTTCATGACAAATGTCAGCCAAGTTAATGACATTTCACACTCTTATCTATTTTACCCACTGGCATAGTTACCTTACTTATATTGGAGGGTGTTATGAATTCTTTAATTTTAACAAGCTTAAGCATTAGCGATTTTTTAGAAACACTAAGTTTTACTATCACTTATGTAGATTGTTTTATGTTCGTATGCATTTTTATGTTATTTGTATTTATTAATAAAAAGAGTGCTATAAATAAAAATAATAGGCCAGAGGTATTGGTATGAGCTCGGTTAACAGGTTTTCTCAGCAAAGCGATAAAGATTTTTGGAAATATGGTCATTTAGTTTTTACCGGTTTTTATTTACTCCCGATGATCATTGATTTTGCTAACTTTACGGCTCATCAAATCACCTTGTCTTTAGCCTTTTATATTGCGTTTATATTGTTATATGTAAAAGCAATAAATTGCAAAAATGGGGGAGTAACTAAGTTATTTATCGCTATGTTACTGGTGTGTTTTAGTGCCACTTTTTATAGCGCTGGTACACCAACCTTATTTGGCTTTATAGCTTATGTAGCGGGCTATACATATAGCAATTATCAAAGAGTTTATGCCGCATTAGCGATAATTTTAACTGTTTTGCTAAGTTCATATGTGGGTGACATAGCTAAGCTTGAGTACTTTTTAGCGGTGGCTTTAATTTTATGTGCTGCTCTATTTAGCTATGGTATAGCGGCAAAAAGAGAGCATTTACATAAAATTCGCGAACAAGAAAGCGCAAAGCAATTAGAGCAACTAGCAGCCATTGCTGAGCGTGAACGCATAGCCCGAGATTTACACGATATTTTAGGTCATTCATTGTCATCAATAGCTTTAAAAGCTGAGCTTGCGAATAAACTCAATCAAGGTGAGCGATACGATCAGGCCAATAACGAAATTGCCCAAGTAGCAAACCTTGCAAGGCAATTGCTTAGCGATGTAAGAAGCGCGGTAAGTGATTTAAAGCAACTCGACCTAGTGAGCCAAATCGCACAGCTAAAACAAACGCTTATAGCGCAAGGCTTTAACATAAAATTTAACGTTAATTTAGCAACCTTACCCGTTAAAGTAGAGGGCATTGCGAGCCTTATTATTAAAGAGTCGGTTACTAATTTATTACGCCATAGCAGCACCAAAAACGGCTCTATCAATATAGAACAAACAAAGCAGCAATTAATTATCAGCGTTATTGATAATGCGCCATGCGCTACATTAAAGGCGGGTAATGGTTTAAATGGCATTAAAGAGCGAGCTGAGCAATTAAATGGCAATGCAACATTTACCTGTGGCGATACATTTACTTTAAATGTTGTGTTGCCACTGAGTGCTGAGGATTTAAAATGATCAAAGTATATTTAGTTGAAGACCAAGCACTGGTGCGCGATGCCGTTGCAGCCTTATTAAGCCTTGACTTTAATATTGAGGTGATTGGTCAAGCAAGCAATGGCCAAGATGCGTTAAATGAAATCAGCGCGCTTAGTGAAGGCTTACATCCAGATATTGTTTTAACAGACATAGAGATGCCAAGCATGAATGGTATTGAGCTTAGTGAACAAATAGCCGCTAAGCACCCTGCAATTAACATGGTAATTATGACCACCTTTTCGCGAGCCGGTTATATTAGGCGTTCTTTAAGTGCGGGTGTTAAAGGTTTTATTTTAAAAGAAGCGCCAAGCGAAGAGCTAATCAATGCGCTTAAAAAAGTAATGCAAGGGCAAAAGGTGATTGACCCAGAGCTGGCAATTAACGCATTAGACGATACCGATCCACTCACAGATAAAGAACGCAAAGCGTTAAAACTTGCAAGTGATGGATTAAAAACCAGCGAAATAGCAAAACAGCTTTATATAAGTGAAGGCACAACGCGTAATTATTTATCCGATGCAATTGCTAAACTCAATGCCACAAACCGAATTGATGCAGCACGTATAGCCCGACAAAAAGGGTGGTTGTAATTGCGCGAATATTTAAACGCTATGGCTTAAGCTCTCGCTCCTTTAATGGTTACAAAAATAGACGCTTTATAAATTTCATACAACGTATTACTATTCTATTTATAATTATAAAAGTAATGAAAAGTGCTAAAAGCGCAGCTACAAGCACTAAATGAGGGTCTAATGACAGCATTAATAGAAATTACCACGCAAGGAAGCACGGCTATCCTTACTATGAATACAGCAGAAAACCGCCATAATCCAACCTTTATAAACGAGTTTAATCAACACCTAGATACGATTGAGGCTAACGAGCATATTAAAGCGGTGGTGTTAACTTCAAGCAGCGATAAAAGTTGGTCGTTAGGCATTGATTTACAGTGGATGGCAAACCCTGACAACACACCACAAATAATTGCCGATTTTATGAACTCGATAGGTGCCTTGTTTAAACGTATTGTTACTTTTCCTATGCCTATTATTGCCGCGCTAAACGGCCACACTTATGGTAATGGTTCGGTACTGGCGTGTGCCTGTGATTTTAGATTTATGAAATCAGACAAAGGCTTCTTTTGTTTCCCCGAAGTCGATGTATTAGTGCCGTTTGTACCGTCTATGTTTCCTATTATTAATAAAGCCATAGATCAGCAATTTTTTAATCGTTTAGCCATGACCGGTGAGCGCGTTGATGCGCAAAAATTATTACAACATAACGTAGTAGAGGCCACCTTTGCTGATGAGCAAGCCTTGCAAACGGGTGTGTTAGAGTTTGCGCAAAGCTTTAATAAAAATCGCTGGATATACTCTCAAAACAAAAGCCAAATGAACAAACCAATACTCGATGTTATGGCTGCACAAGATGCGGCTTTTATTGAACACATCAGCACGCTATTGTGGAAGAAACTACAGCAAAAGTAAGCTGTTTATATAAAAGTGAGTAAACATCAGCATTGCTATTTTACTCACTTTTAAGCTCTTAAATTAAGTACATGTTAAGCGTTATTTAGTTATATTTTCACAAAATGCAAAAGGTAATAACGCTTTATTAAAAGTTTAATGGCTTTTACCTGTCTCATTGCGAGTATATGAGTTAAAATACTTACATAACCAACTAACAAGATAGTGAATGTCAAACCAAGATCCAAATCTCAGTCGAGAACAAGAAAAGTACGAAAACCCAGTCCCTAGTCGTGAGTTTATACTTACTCACCTGCAAGAGCGTTCCAAACCTGCTAACTACGCACAACTATGTGAAGAACTCGCAGTCAACGATGAAGAACGACAAATAGCATTTAAGCGCCGACTTCGCGCCATGGAGCGTGATGGGCAGCTGTATTTTAATAAATTTAAATGTTATGCCCTGATTGACGAAGCCGGTTTAACCAAAGGCAAAGTAGTCGGTCACAGAGACGGTTTTGGCTTTTTAGAAGTTGAAGGCGAGAGCAAAGATTGGTTTATTGCCAAGCATCAAATGAATATGGTGCTACACGGTGACATCGTTCTTGCCAAAGGCACTAAACGCGGCTCAGGCTCAAAATGCGACGCACGCATCATCAAAGTACTCACTAACGAGCGCGCACCCATTGTAGGGCGTTATTTTGTTGAGCATGGTATTGCCGTTGTTGTGGCTGAAGATCCGCGCATTACCCAAGACATTATTATCCTACCGGGTAACGAAAAAGGCGCGCGCCATAACCAAATGGTGCAAGTGCAAATAACCCAAAATCCAAGCCGTAATATGAATGCGGTAGGTAAAGTTATCGACGTACTGGGCGAGCATTTAGCGCCGGGTATGGAAATTGAAGTTGCGCTGCGTAATCACGATATTCCACACGTATGGCCTGAAGAGGTTGAACAACAAGTTGCCCACTTAGGTGAATTTGTTGAAGAAGCCGATAAGCAAGGTCGAGTTGATTTACGCGGCTTACCGCTTGTGACCATAGATGGCGAAGACGCTCGTGATTTTGATGATGCCGTATACTGTGAGCCTAAAAAGTCGGGTGGCTGGCGCTTATGGGTAGCCATTGCCGATGTATCACATTATGTAGGTATGAACACGCCGCTTAACAAAGAAGCGATAGAGCGCGGTAACTCAGTGTATTTCCCTGAGCAAGTTATTCCAATGCTACCAAAAGTATTATCTAACGGTTTGTGTTCGCTAAACCCTGAGGTTGATCGCTTGTGTATGGTTGCAGAAATGACCGTATCGCAAGAGGGTAAGCTCTCAGGTTATAAGTTTTACGAAGCGGTGATGAACTCACATGCACGTTTAACTTACACCAAAGTAAATGCCATTTTACAAAACGATGAAAAGCTACGTAAAGAATACGCAGCCGTGGTGCCACATTTAACTGACTTACAGCAAATGTACATGGCATTAAAAGCAGCGCGCCAAGAGCGTGGTGCGATTGAGTTTGAAACACTCGAAACCCGCTTTGTATTTAACGCACAGCGTAAAATAGAATCAATTGTGCCAGTTATTCGTAACGATGCGCATAAGCTCATTGAAGAATGTATGATTTTAGCCAATGTTTCGGCGGCTAAGTTACTTGAAAAACACGAAGCCAGCGCACTGTATCGAGTACATGATGAGCCCGATAGCGAAAAGCTGGGTAACTTTACTCAGTTTTTAACTGAGCTGGGGATTGAAAGCACGCTAAGTGATGAACCAACCCCGAAAGAAATTACTCATGTATTGGCTCGTTTAGGTGACCGTCCAGAGGCTGAGCTTATTCAAACTATGCTGCTGCGCTCAATGAAACAAGCGGTTTATCAGCCAGATAACATAGGTCACTTTGGTTTAGCATTATCGGCTTACGCGCACTTTACCTCGCCAATTCGCCGTTACCCCGATTTAGTGGTGCATCGTGCAATTAAAGCGGTATTAAAAGCACAAGGGCAGCAAACCTCTGGTGAATACGCTTATAGCGATGATGAAGTCGATCAACTTGGTGAGCAATGTTCTACCACTGAGCGCCGCGCAGACGATGCCACCCGTGAAGTAGCCGATTGGTTAAAATGTGAATACATGCAAGATCATGTAGGCATGGAGTTTAACGGGGTTATTTCATCGGTTACTAACTTTGGTTTATTTATTCGTTTAGATGACTTACAAATTGATGGATTAATTCATGTTACTAATTTAGGTGATGAATATTTCCAGCATGATGCAGCTAAACATTGTTTGGTGGGTGAGCACACACATACGGTTTATCGTTTAGGCGACAAAGTCACTGTGCAGGTTGCCTCGGTAAGCTTAGATGATCGTCGTATAAACTTAACGCTTAAAGGCGATGTTGCCCAAGATCGTTATGCGCGTCGTCGTGCACCTAAAAAAAATGCTCCAGCGAGCGTTCGCTCGCAACTTAAAGCCGGTAAAATCCCGGGTAAAAAGTCAGCAAGTGATGACAAAAAGCCAAAGGCGGGTAAAAAGCCTGCCGCAAAAGGCAAATCAGCGAGCAAATCAAAAGTAAAAGCGGATGACACCACCGCTAAGAAAAAAACCAAAAAGAAAGCGGTCAAAAAGCCTAAAAGACCAGGTAAAAATGCCCGTAAACGTAGTAGCCCAGGAGCAAACAATTCGTGAGTAATGAATTAATTTTTGGCTTTCACTCTGTTGAAGCAATTTTGGCAAAAGAGCCAGAGCGTTTTATAGAAATATACGCCCTTAAAGGACGTGATGATAAGCGCTTATCGCCGGTGATTGAGCAAGCGCGTCAGTTTGGTATTTCAGTACAGTTTATGCAACGAAAAGCGCTTGATAACAAAGCGAAAGATGAACAACATCAAGGCATTATCGCCAACGTGAAAGCGGCACGTGTGTTTAACGAAAAAGATCTTGATGAGATCATTGAACGCGAAGACACCCCGTTTTTGCTGGTACTTGATGGCATTACCGATCCGCATAATTTAGGTGCCTGCTTACGTAGCGCCGATGCTGCCGGTGTTCATGCGGTGATAGTTCCTAAAGACAAGTCAGCAAAGCTTAATGGCACTGCACGTAAAGTGGCCTGTGGCGCAGCTGAAACAGTACCGCTTATTCAGGTTACTAACCTTGCACGTACATTACGTGAAATAAAAGACGCAGGTGTATGGGTTGTAGGCACAGCCGGTGAAACCGACACACATGTATTTGATGCCAGCTTAACAGGCCCAATGGCGATTGTGATGGGAGCTGAAGGCGAGGGTATGCGCCGTTTAACCCGTGAGCACTGTGATGTACTCGTTAAAATTCCAATGGCGGGCACGGTTTCAAGTTTAAATGTATCGGTTGCAACCGGTATTTGTTTATTTGAAGTATTACGCCAGCGCGCAGAAACAAATTAAGCCTATTAATTACATAGGCATTAAAAAGCCGAGATTGATTTAATCAACCTCGGCTTTTTTGTACTTTTAAGTTAGCACTTTATTAAAAACTGTAAGAGTAGCCCATTTGTACTGAACGTGGCTTACCAGGTTGAATACCGCCATTTGCACGGTTAGCAATGTAGGTTTTATCAAACAAGTTATCTACGCTTAGGTATACTTTTTGGTTTTCGTCGATTAAGTACTTAGCAGCTAAATCCCATACAACACGGCTATCAATCGCATTTAAGCCTGAGTTAGTTAAATCAGCATGTGCATCAGACACGTAGCGTATTTGGCTATTTACCACAAAGTTATTCACTTCTGCGCCAAACGATAAAGCAACCTGGTTCTCAGGTACGTAAGGCATTGCATCGCCTTTTTCTACTGAGCCCCAAATTTCTGAATCAAACGTGTTTTTAAATTCTGAATCTGTGTAGGTGTAAGTTAATTTTACTGGGAACGCAACCGATGCAGTATTAAACGTACGACCGGCACTAAATTCAAAGCCCGATACTTCTACTTCACCGTAGTTGTATTGGTCACCAATGTTATCGTCATTACAACCTACTGATGCAGTACAGTTACCATGCATATTGTCGTAATCAGAGTAAAACGCAATTACTTCACCGTTAAAACCGCCCGCATTAAAACGAGAGCCAAACTCGATGTTGACGCTTTCTTCTTCGTCTTGGTCGGCATTACCCGGTGCTGCAGGGGCGTAACCTTTTTGAATACCGGCAAGTAACGTAACATTGTCGTTAAGTGTGTAAGTAGCACCTAAAGACGGTACTAAAATTTCAGTATCGTTAGAGATATCTTTTGTTAAGCCTAGGCTACGGGTTGGATCTGACTTAGCCCACTCTTCACGGGTAATAGTTATGTCTTCATAACGAAGACCAGCACTCACTACTAATGCATCCATTGTCCATTCGTCTTGAATAAATAGCGTGCTTGCTTTTGCACTGTCTAAACGGTTGCTGTTAGAGCCTGGAGCGCCTTGTGAGGTAAGAGTCATGCTTAAATCTTGATTAAGCGTGTATTTGTCTTCCCACTGGAAACGATCCATTTCGTCTTCGTGGTAACGTACGCCAACCGTAATGTAGTGAGCGCCCGCTGGGATGTGTAATTCAGACTGCACACCTTTGGCTTGGTAGTCACGGTTATTGGCTTTAACACCGATGTTTTCAATACCGGCAGCTGTTGGGTTTGCTTCAAACTCGCTGTATTGCTCAAGTGTGCTTGAACCAACACTGCTTGCTTTATACCAGTTACGGTGGAAGTCGTTTAGATAAGCGGTTGCTAAAACTTCATAACCTTCACCAAAACGGTATGCATAGTTTACTTGGTATGCATTATGGCGAGTGTTCATTTCATCATTTTGCGATGCCGCATAACGACGGTACGGGTTTTGTTGGTAATCGGCATCGGTTAAACCCATGTAGGTTTCGTCTGATGTTTCTTCAGAGTACTTTACTTTGAACTCAATGTTATGCGCATCGTTTTCACCAAAGGTATGGCCAAACTTTACCAATACGTCGTTTTTTTCAAAACCTGTGTTGTCATCACCTACTGGCAATTCTTTAAAGCCATCAGCGCCGTAAGAAAACACTTCAATTAAGCCTGCAGTGTTGTTTTTTTCTTTTGCGAAGTAAGCGTGACCTTTGTAGTAACCATCGCTACCAAGGGCTGCATCTAGCATGCCTGTTGAGCTATTTGGCTCAGTTGGCAGGCTGCGAGAAAGTAAGTTTAATACACCACCGGTTGTACGCGGGCCGTATTTAACAGAGGCAGCGCCTTTTAGCACTTCAATTGACTCCATACGACCCATAGTAGGGAAGTAGTAAGCCGATGGCGCAGAGTAAGGAGCCGGAGCAACAAGTACACCGTCTTCCATCACAGAAATTTTGTCGTTACGGCCAGTACCTGTACCGCGCATACCAATATTAGGGCGCAGGCCGTAGCCATCTTCTTCTTGCACGTACACACCTGGTACAGATGCTAACACGCGAGAAATATCGGTAAATTCGAATTTTTGCAATTCTGCATCTGAAATAAACGTAGCAGATCCTGGAATATCGTTAATAGCGGCTTGTGAGCCAATAACGGTAATTTGTTCAAAGTTACGCTCAACTTTGTCGGCATCTTTTGCCATTGCTGTTGTGCTCAAAGACAGCGCAACAGCTGCAGTTAACGAAGAAACTAAAAATTTATGTGACATTGATTACCCTAAAAATAGTTCAACTACTGAAATTGGCGTAATTTAAACATGTTAACGAATGAGAATCAATATTATTAAGTTTTACTATCATTTACATTTGTCGTAAAAACAGGCTGTTTTTATAACATTTTTAACTAGGTGTTTATTTTTGTTTTATAAAAACAGGGATAATGTATTGGCTGGTGGCGGTTAATTTAACCTGAACTCTGCTTGAGATAGATTTATTATCCAGAGTCCAGGTTATTTAAGCAGTGGGGTAACCTAAGCGCAACTTAATAAACTCAGCGAGTTTAAACACGGCGTTTTCAGGTTCGCGGGCAGTTTTAACTAAACTAATGCCAATGCTACCAAGCGCAGGTAAATTTTTAGTGTGTAATTGAAAGGTTAAATCGTTCGGCACCGTACTTCTTGCCAGTACAGTAATACCTAAACCTTCTTTTAATGCCGCAATTAAACCGGTTAAATCGGCGTTGCTGTAAACAATACGGTATTTAATACCTGCTTTTTCAAGCGCTTGGGTTGCTCTGCGTCGGTAAATACAGCCCTCAGGCGCTGTTACTAAGGTAACGGTTTCATTTTGCGCCAGTGAAAGATCGCCAACCCACACTAATTGGTCTTGAATAAAAATAGGGAATTTTTCTGAGTCAAGCTGCTCATTTAGCGCCAGTACTAAATCAAATTGATCTTGGCGCTCATCCGAAAGTAAGTGTTTACTCAAACGTGACTTCACTTCTAACGATACATCAGGGTAGAGCGCCACAAAGTCGCCAATAATAGAAGGTAAAATACGTGCTGCAAATTCGCTAGGGATCCCCAGGCGCACTTTACCAGTGACACTTTCTGAGGTGAACAACTGTAAGATGGCATCGTTATGTTGCACCATTTGTTTTGCCATAGGCAGTAACAGTTCACCATATTGATTAAGTACTTGGCGTTGTCCCTGCTTTTTAAATAATTTATAGCCTAATAAGTCTTCTAAACGTTTTACTTGTAAGCTTACCGCCGGTTGCGAAAGGCCAAGTAAATCGCCTGCTTTGGCAAATCCACCTACCTCAACCACCATAACAAATGTGCGTAAACTGTCGGTTGAAATGTTTTTCATATTTAAAATTACTATTTATATGGCTATATATATAAGTATTATTTATCAATTGATAAGTAATTACAATTTGTTGTTGTAAGCCTTGCGCAATATACTTTTGCTATTAAAGATAGATAGGTATTTGTTATGACTTTTAACCCGATAATGTTTGCCCGCCATAGCAACGCTAACAGCGCGGTTATTAATGCCTTACAAGCTAATAACAGCCACGTTGTTATTGATTTTAGCGGCAGTGAAGCATCGGTATTTTTAAGTGCTATTTTAGGTCATGACCTCACCAAACTAACCGCCAGTGGCTTTGGCTTTAAAGGCACATTGGATGGCGATTTAAATTCTGATTTTAGCTACGCCGTTTACTACTTTAGCGAAACCGCCTTTCGATTTGTACTCCCAGTAAATGCCAGCTTGCAATTACAAGCACTCATTAACGAGCAACAGCTTAGGTACGATATCGACTTTGTGGTACGCACCGATTTAGCAACCTTTACCTTAACCGGTAGCAACGCCTTTGATACCTTAGTTGATGCGTTTAAATTAACACCTGGCTTACGCCTTGCTGATGCGCAGCTTTGTTATGGCGCGCAAAGTGGCGAAGTGTTTGTTACCGCGGTAGATAAAAACAACGAGCAGCAGTTTATAGTGATTGCTAAAACGCCTACGCTTGATAAGTGGCAACAGTATATGCAGCAACAAGGCTTTAGTGTTACTAACACCTAAGCTGTTTAATTCGTTAAACATATTTTTGTTAAAGATTACAATTTGGTAGGCGTATTAATGGCTACCATGTTATTCCCCCTCATTCAATTGAGGCCACGCCCACACACATGGGTTAATTTAAAAGTGAAGGAATATTATGACTTCTAAAACAGTATTACATGCAAAGCACCTTGAAGCCGGCGCAAAAATGGTTGATTTTCATGGCTGGGAAATGCCAATTAACTACGGTTCACAAATAGAAGAACACAACGCCGTACGTAATGATGCGGGCATGTTCGACGTATCACACATGACCATTGTTGATATACAAGGCGAGCAAGCACAAGCATTTTTACGCAAGCTTGTGGCTAACGACGTTGCTAAGTTAACAGTACCTGGCAAAGCGCTTTACACTGGCATGCTTAACGAGCAAGGCGGCGTAATCGACGACTTAATTATTTACTACTTTAGCGAAACATTTTATCGCTTAGTGGTTAACTCAGCGACCCGTGAAAAAGATTTAGCACATTTAGCTAAGGTGTCGAGCGATTTTGCTGTAACGGTTACTGAGCGCCCAGAATACGCCATGATTGCGGTTCAAGGCCCTAATGCACGTGCTAAAACAGCCCAAGTATTAAACGCAGACCAGCAAGCTGCAGTTGAAGGCATGAAGCCATTTTTTGGTGTTCAAGCCGGTGATTTATTTATTGCTACAACAGGTTATACTGGCGAAGACGGTTACGAAATTGTAGTACCAAACGAGCAAGCAGCCGATTTATGGCAGCAACTGCTTGATGCCGGTGTAGCGCCTGCGGGCTTAGGCGCGCGCGACACACTACGTTTAGAAGCAGGTATGAACCTTTACGGCCTAGATATGGACGAAAGCGTATCACCACTGGCAGCTAACATGGCATGGACTATTGCATGGGAACCAGAAGATCGTGACTTTATTGGTCGTGATGTTTTGGTAAAGCAACGTGCAGAAAAAAGTACTCACAAGCAAGTAGGTCTTATTCTTGAAGAAAAAGGCGTACTACGCAGTGGTTCTAAAGTAATTGTTGATGGTGGCGAAGGTGTTATTACATCTGGCACATTCTCACCAACATTGGGCTATAGTGTTGCATTAGCACGTGTGCCACGTTCAACCGGCGACACAGCTCAAGTAGAAATGCGTAAAAAATTAGTTAACGTAAAAGTAGTTAAATCGGGCTTTGTACGTAACGGTAAATCAATAATCTAAATAATTTGGTTATACCAGTAAATAGGTCACCCTCATTTATTGGTATTCTCCCAATCTAAACCAAAGGATGAAACAAAATGAGCAATATCCCTAGCGAGTTAAAATACGCACCTTCACACGAGTGGGTTCGTAATGAAGGCGACGGCACTTACACTGTTGGTATTTCTGAGCACGCCCAAGAGCTGCTTGGCGACATGGTATTTGTTGAATTACCAGAAGTAGGCGACGTAGTCGATGCAGGCGAAGACTGTGCAGTAGCAGAGTCAGTAAAGGCAGCATCAGACATTTACGCACCAATTAGCGGTGAAGTTGTTGCTATTAACGAAGAGCTAGAAGATTCTCCAGAAACAGTAAACAACGACGCTTACGGCGACGGTTGGTTATTCCGCATTAAAGCATCTGACGAATCTGAAGTTGATAACTTGCTCGACGCAGAAGGCTACGCACACACTATTGACGAAGAGTAATCGTTAATTAGTTAAAAGCCCCTCTATTTAAAACATTGGGGCTTTTATGATTTTACAGCTTATTACCATACCCAGTAAGTTGCCAAATCATCACATATTTTAATCAATACTAGTTACCCATTAGTATTTAGGATCATAGGAATCTGGACACATGTCAAACGCCAAATCTCTTGAACAATTAGAGCAAAAGCAAGATTTTATTCGCCGCCATATTGGGCCAAGCCCAGCGCAAGTAAACGACATGCTTAGCGCTCTTGAAGTATCGAGCGTTGAAGAGCTGATCGGTCAAACTGTACCTGCTGGTATTCGTCTTGAGCAAGGTCTTAATATCGGCGAAAGCCGCACCGAAGTTGAAACACTAAGCTACTTAAAATCAGTAGCAAGCAAAAATAAAGTTTTCAAATCGTATATTGGCCAAGGCTACCACCCAACTCACGTACCGCACGTAATTTTACGTAACGTACTTGAAAACCCGGGTTGGTACACAGCGTACACACCGTATCAGCCAGAGATTGCACAAGGGCGTTTAGAGTCACTATTAAATTTCCAGACTATGACCTTAGACATTACCGGCCTAGATTTAGCAAGTGCTTCACTGCTTGACGAATCAACTGCTGCAGCCGAGGCAATGGGCCTTGCAAAACGTGTATCTAAAGCTAAAAAAGCCAATGCGTTCTTTATTGCCGACGACGTACACACGCAAACCATTGACGTAGTGAGCACCCGAGCAGAGCAATTTGGTTTTGAAATTATTGTAGGTAAAGCCGCTGATGCCGTGAACCACGACATTTTTGGTGCGTTATTTCAATACCCGTCAACATCAGGCGAAATTGTTGATATAACTGACCTAATTGCTGGCGTACAAAGCAAAAAAGCGATTGCCTGTGTGGCAGCCGATATCATGAGCTTATTACTATTAAAAGCACCAGGTAAATTAGGCGCCGACGTAGTACTGGGTTCAGCACAGCGTTTTGGCGTACCTATGGGTTACGGCGGCCCTCATGCAGCATTTTTTGCAACACGTGATGCGTACAAACGTTCATTACCAGGTCGTATTATTGGTGTATCAAAAGACCGTTTAGGTAACGATGCATTACGTATGGCAATGCAAACCCGCGAGCAACACATTCGCCGCGACAAAGCCAACTCAAACATTTGTACTGCGCAAGTATTGCTAGCGAACATGGCTGCGTTTTACGCGGTATACCATGGCCCGCAAGGCTTAAAAACCATTGCACAACGCATTCACCGTTTTGCTGATATTTTAGCAACTGGCTTAAAAGCAAAAGGTGTGGCACTTAAGCACACTACTTGGTTTGACACATTAACAGTGGTTGATGAAAACAAAGCCGACGTGATTGCGCGTGCTGTAGCTAAAGGTGTTAACTTTGCTACTAACCATGCAGGTGAATACTCAATTTCAGTATCTGAAACCACAACCCGTGCAGACGTTGCTGAGTTATTTGATATTATTTTAGGCGAAGGCCATGGCCTAAGCGTAGATGCGATTGCTGCTGATGTTGAAGCAAATGGCAGCGACTCTATTCCTGCAAGCCTAGTGCGTGATGATGAAATACTAACGCATCCAAACTTTAACAGCTACCACAGCGAAACAGACATGCTTCGCTATATTAAGCGCCTTGAAAACAAAGATTTAGCGCTTAATCATTCTATGATCTCGTTAGGTTCATGTACCATGAAACTAAACGCGACCGCTGAAATGATCCCAGTTACCTGGCCTGAATTTGCAAACCTTCACCCATTCTGCCCGTTAGACCAAGCAGAAGGTTATCAAGTAATGATTAACGAACTACACGATTGGCTAGTTAACATTACCGGTTACGATGCGGTTTCATTGCAACCAAATTCAGGTGCACAAGGTGAATACGCAGGCTTAATCGCAATTCGTAAATACCACGAGTCACGAGGGGATGCGCACCGTAACGTATGTTTAATCCCAAGTTCTGCACACGGTACTAACCCAGCGTCGGCACAAATGGCCAGCATGAAAATTGTAGTTGTTAACTGTGATAAAAACGGCAACATTGACATGGAAGACCTAAAAGCAAAAGCTGCTGAGGTGTCTGAAAACCTATCATGTGCCATGGTAACGTACCCATCTACCCACGGTGTATACGAAGAAACGATTCGTGAGTTATGTGAAATTGTTCACCAGCATGGTGGCCAAGTTTACATGGATGGCGCAAACATGAACGCGCAAGTAGGTGTTACTAGCCCAGGCTTTATTGGCTCAGACGTATCGCACTTAAACTTACACAAAACCTTCTGTATTCCACACGGCGGCGGTGGCCCAGGTGTTGGCCCAATTGGTGTTAAATCGCACCTTGCGCCATTTATGCCAAACCACAGCGTAATTAACGTACCAGGTACTAATGAAGGAAATGGTGCAGTATCGGCAGCGCCTTACGGCTCTGCAGCTATTTTACCTATTTCATGGGCTTACATTGCTATGATGGGCTCTGAAGGCTTAAAACAAGCGACAGAAATGGCGATTGTAAATGCTAACTACCTAAGCAATGAGCTTAGCAAGCACTTCCCAATTTTATACCGTGGCCGTAATAATCGCGTTGCTCACGAATGTATTATTGACCTACGACCATTAAAAGAAGCCTCAGGCATTACTGAAATGGACGTTGCTAAGCGCTTACAAGATTACGGTTTCCACTCACCAACGATGTCGTTCCCAGTAGCGGGCACATTAATGATTGAGCCAACAGAATCTGAGTCTAAGGGCGAGATTGACCGCTTTATCGAAGCGATGGTATCGATTAAAGGTGAAATTGATAAAATCATTTCAGGTGAATGGTCTATCGAAAACAACCCACTGGTATTTGCACCACACACACAAGCTGATGTGTTAGGTAATGAATGGGACCGAGCGTATGACCGTTTTTACGCTGCATTCCCAGTACCAGCAGTTGCTAAAGATAAGTTCTGGCCAACGGTTACGCGTATCGATGACGTATACGGCGACCGTAATTTAGTATGTGCATGTCCTCCGATTGAGACATACCGCGACTAATTTTTGAACTTTAATGGGTAGTAAGTTCCACTGTAGAGTGGGGATTTATCGAAATTATAAAAGCCGTTGCAGCAATGCAGCGGCTTTTTTGTGCGTGGTGATTAACGTTAATTGTATAAATGTAGGTTGGATAGAGTGAAACGAAGCCCAACAAATCACAAATATACTTACTAGCTCAAAAACCAAGAGCGTGTGTTATTTATTGTAGGCGTTTAGCTTGCTGACGCGAGGGCATAAACTCGATTAGTGTTTTAGGTTTTTATCACCGATAGCCTTAGTGCGCTTCGCACTTCTAGAATTTAGAAACCTTATTCAAGGTTTATCGCGCTGGCGACGGCAGCCAAAGAGGGGCTGCCGCTGACCCCTCTCTGGACTCTCCCAGCGCACCCGAGCATCACGCTTAATCCTTCAAATAATTAATTGATGTGAACGTAAACGCCATGAAAGCACATCCATGTGCAAGCATGGCTTTCATTTCATCCATGAAATGCATTACTCATCAACTGCTTATTTTCAGGGCGTGATGACGGGGGGGAGGGTGTCAAAGATGGGGTTGGTGCTTGGTATAGGGGAATAATATTTTAACAACTCTGTTAGTTAAGTACTTGTAATTTTATCAAAATTATTTGCCTTGGATTAGCGAATGCTAGTAATGTAGATGGAAACATTCAAATAAAATTAAGAAAACATGCAACATACTTTAAATGGAATTCAGGTTGAAGGCTTAAGGTCAATTATTAACTCGAATAAAATAGACTTTAGTCCTATTAATATTTTAGTGGGTACTAATAGCTCTGGAAAAAGTTCATTTTTGCGATTGTTTCCACTTTTAAGTCAGAGCGTTGAGGCCAGAACTCGTGGGCCTATATTATGGAATGGTCCGTATATTGACTATGAATCTATAGAGAATACGTTGTCTTCTAGTTTGAATATTGAAAATGACTGTCTTAAGTTGAGCTTTTTCTCAACACTAGCTATGAATAGTAGAGGCTTTCAATTCAAAGGAGAAAAAAAATTAACAGATATAAAATCAACTATAGCTATAGCTAAAGGAAAAAAGCCATTCACTAGCTTTACTAAAGAATATAGCCTGAGTTTTGATGATGATAATATTCAATTTACATTTAATGAAAGTGGCGAGTTGTTGGACGTTACATGCGAGAGGCTTGTTTGGAAAGTAAATAGCGCTGCTGATGATGTTGCAAAATATTCTGTTTCAGAAACAGACAGTCTCATACCATTTTTTAAAACAGGAAGAAATTATTTTTACTTTGAAAGCTCGAAAGATACAAAAGATGCAGCACAAGTAATAAAAAATAATATTCGGAATTATATTGAAAAGCTGACTAAAGGAACAGATGGTGCTCGTTTGACAAGAATCTGTAACCAATTAAGTAACACTAGGGGCAGTGATAGTGAAAAATTGGTTAAATTTAGAAAAATTATTGATTATGCAAAAGCTAGAAAAACGTTAGTAAATTGGACTGAAAGTAATACTGATTTTAGATTTTTAACAGGCCTATGTAACTTATTATTTGCTTTAGAGTACTCGGAAAACTTAAATATTTTTTTGACCAGTACGTTTCAAAATGTTCACTATGTTGCACCTTTGAGAGCATCAACTGAGAGGTATTACCGGTACCAACACTTAAATATTGATTCTTTAGATCATACAGGATCAAATTTAGCTATGTTTATATCTGCATTATCACCTAGATGG